>NZ_JAZBJZ010000139.1:0-12806 GCF_036349135.1 Tumidithrix elongata BACA0141 | reverse complement strand
GCTAATGCTGAAGAGACTTGCAGCCACTTCTTAAGATCTCAAATGGGTTCTATAGCCAATCCGAGTGATCCAGAGTTTTATAGCAGACTCACCTAGTCTTTTTGTTCGCACGGTATGAACGATATCGATATCATCCAAGTTTCTCCAAACTTGGAGTATTTTAGGAATTACTTCAGGAGGGTCTTGTAAATCAGCATCCATATAGATTAGGGCTTCACCTGATGCACACTCCATGCCAGCCAAAACACAGGGGGAGACCCCAAACTTACGCGACATCGTAACTATTTTGATATCCCTATGTACCTGCGCCAATTCCCGTAAAATCGGTTCGGAGTTGTCCGTAGATGCATCATTCACAAAGATTAATTCATAGCTGTGAATCGTTCCCTTTTGACATTCTTCGTCTAGAATGCGATGCAACCTAGATGTGAGTTCTTCTAGAACTTCTGCTTCATTCCAAAATGACAAAACCACAGAAAGTGCAACTGGTCGATTTTCTTGTAAAGATTGACTACACATTACGATCTCCAATAATTTTTTTACTCAAAATCTTAAGCATCAAAAATAGGGCGATCGCTGACGAAATAATAATTAGATCCCTGATATGAGACTGATTTAAACCAGTCGTTGTTATGTTTCCTATACTGTTGCCAAGAATTGCAAAATAAATGGTTGGGGGTGCTAAAAATATAGCTGTTGCCCAAGTATATGTTGATAAAGGTATTGAGGTAATCCCAAATAGATAATTGACAGGTCCAATTGATAGAAACGGATTAATTCTTATAAAAGCAACGACTTCCCAAGCATTTTTTTGGACTTTTTGATTAATTTTTTCCCAAGTAGGGCTTCTCAATTTGGAATCCAAATAATCTTTCAATAGATATCGAGCAATTAGAAATGCACAAACTGCCCCTCCAATCGATCCGATCATAGAAAAAATACTGCCCCAAAAAGGATGCCAAAGCACACCTGCTTCTAAATTTAAGAGCATGGCTGGAAGAAGTGCCAAGGTCGCAAGTATATATATCAGAATAAAAATGATTGGAGCAATCAATGGTTGAGATTGCAGAAATGAGACCACCAGCTTAAATAGACTGGCACTTTCCAACCTCAAAGCTAAGACTGAAGCAATAAGGAGCGTGCAAAACAAAGCTGCTATAAAGTACTTTAAGGGTTTACTTCTCAAAAGTGAAATTAGCTGACCTATTACCATTTGCATTGCAATCCTTTTTGAATGCCAATTTCTCTGGAGAAATTGCGAGTGAAATACTTGTTTTCGTTGCGGGCATTCTGCCCGCATACCATAAAAATCAGATAAATGCTTTCTATTAGCACTTCAGAATGTCGCCTTCGGTCTGAGTTTTTTAAATATTTTTAAATTGTCCTCGTCCTAACATCCGATAGCCTTTAATCAGTTCCTTAATTCCATCGTCTAAGGTGCGTTTTGCTTCAAAACCTGCTTCGCGTAGCCGTTGGTTTGACACAATGTAATTGCGCTTGTCTGGATCGCTACCGATCGCTCCAAAGTGAATGTAGAAACTAGGTATATATTCCTTTACTTTTAAGGCAAGTTCTTCTTTAGACAAGTTGGCAGCATCTAACCCAACATTATAGGGACGCCCCACCATGCGATCGCTATGCTCAATACAGTAAATCATGCAATCTGCAACATCGCGAATGTGAACGTAGTTACGCTTAAAGTCTTTCTCAAAAATCACAATGTACTTGTCTGTAACCGCTGTATAAACAAAGTGATTAACCAAAAGATCCAAGCGCATTCTCGGTGACATACCAAACACCGTAGCTAGCCTTAGCGTGATTGTGTTTGGGGCATTTAAGATCTCTTGCTCTGCTTCTACCTTTGTCTGACCATACAGAGAAATTGGTTCAAGTGGTGTTTCCTCTGTGCAGTAGGTATCTCCCGATTTTGTACCATAGCCACTGTTAGTGGTTGGATAAACAACAAGTTGTTGTGGACTCCGCAAGCGATTGATTAACTGAATGGCTTCTAAGTTAACCGACTTCGCAAGATATCGATCGCGATTGCAAGCGGGTGCACCTACAATCGCGGCAAGGGGAATAATGACATCAACATTTTCAAGCAATTCCTTGATTAAGGCTTCATCTCGGGCATCGCCATTTACAAACTCAAAGTTAGGATTGGCACAAAAATGAAACAGCGAATGCTGCCCGAACATTAGGTTATCTAGAGCAGTAACTCGATAACCAGCCGCAAGCAAATGTTCGCAAAGAACTGAGCCGAGATAGCCTGATGCACCTGTAACTAAGATATGAGCTTTCATCAATTATGAGTGTATGTTTGTGAGGGTAATGTAGTTCAAGACTTAATATTATTCCTATGCTACCCTTATCAGTAAAGTGATCGCTCAAGAACGGTTAACTATGTCTGAAAAAGTTCCTGAAAAAGATATTTACGCTCTCCCAAAAGTTGTCACCGACCTCAAGGAATGTGGATTTTATCACACGATGGAAATTCCCGATCATGGTGTGGTTGAGGGGGAATGGGATCTTAGGGGCAATCTAGAGGCTTACCTTGGCGGAACTAATTTTAAAGATAAGCGAGTACTAGATGTAGGCGCAGCCAATGGATGTCTCTCTTTTTTTATAGAGAATCAAGGCGCTGAAGTTATCTCTTACGATCTTTCGGAAGATTATGCTTGGGATGTTGTCCCCCATACTGGGTATGACTGGAAACAGCTTTTAGTAGAAGATAAACAAAGAGCAAGAGAACTCAATAATGCCTACTGGTTCTGTCACCGAGTTTTTCACTCTAAAGCAAAATTTGTACATGGAACCGTCTATACCATTCCCCAAGAGATTGGGATGGTTGATATTTCCGTGTTTGGAAGTATTCTTTTACATGTGCGCGATCCTTTTTTAGCGTTAGAAATGGCATCTAGGGTAACCAAAGAAACCATAGTTGTGGTTGAGCCCATGGGCATCAAAAGGTTCTTGCTATATATCCTCTCTTTTGGACAGGCGGTCATGACTTTTTTACCCAGTGCCAAGAAATCTGAGCACAAAGTATCTTGGTGGGCATTTACTCCCAAAATCATCCAAGAGTTTGTCTGCGTCTTGGGATTTGAGAATGTCAAAACCAAGTTCCATTTTCAAAAATATCGATATTCTAATTTTCCAGTTCTTTACTTTACTGTAATCGGTCATCGAAAAAAACTGAGTTGAATCAATCTCTTTTCCATGCCCTCGTCTTGTCTAAAATAATACGCCAGAAAATTTCTCCAGTATAATTTGTTGTAGCTTTGTAATGCCCTCGTTGCGCGATCGCCCTGCGTTCATCTTCTTGCGCTAGGTAGTATTTAGCCTGTTTTACAAGATCGAATGCATCGACAAATGGGACATAATCCACAAACGGCTCAAACCATTTAGCTGTTTCCGAGTTTTCTGACTCTAGTAACATGGCTCCGCATAGGGTCGCTTCAAAAATTCTTCCCTTCGCTTGGACAACATTTTGAGACCTTGCGTAACTAAAGTTAAGCACAATCTTAGAACGCATCAGAATACTGGCATATTCTTCTACAGATAGGTGATTTTCTCTCTGCCCTCCTGCTTGATAAACATGGATGCCATTATCCCTAAGCGCAGTAATACCCTCAATCCGATCGGCATAACCATGCGTGCTACCTAAAAAACAAATATCAATATCTCTTTCAAGCTTAGGATTATTAAATATCTTAGAATCTTGAGGAGTCCATAATGATAAATACTTTTCAGGATGATTCGTTTTCCCCAAGTAGCTAACAGTAGAGTCCAAAATCACATTACACGCAACGTATGGTAAGACGGTCTCAGCGATCATCATGACCTTACTAAGTACCGAATCAAACCAGATGGCTACGATAGGAATCTTAAGCTCCGTTGCAATTATCTTTAAGGTTTCTAACTTGGGATTGTAAGGAAAGAAAGAAAAAATCTTGCCATGCCACCAAGTTAAAACGACAACATCGGGACTTGTGTTGAGGCATGTTTCTAGTAAGGCAATATCCCCAGCATCATGATGTTCGTAATAATACTCATCAAAATGAAATCGCGCCTGCGTTGCTAAACCAGATGATGCCAGCGAACCAAATAGATTATGCTCGCTATTTGTAGTTCCCATGAATGGATTGCAATCGCACCATTTTTCCGTAACAAATAGAATATGAGGTGTTTCCCTAAGATTGATATTTGATCTTATCGTTCCATCGATCTGAGAGATTGTATTATTGACAATACCTTCAGCTTTTTTATTGAATAGACTTCTATACTGATATCCTACTGAGATTTTGCCGTCAACTTGAATAAACTTTTTTAAAAGGAAATTCCTAATGGGGATTAACTTTGATTTAATTTTTTCCCCTAAGGCGTTCTTGAATATCTGAGTTAACACAAGTATAATCACCAATCTATTTAGGCTTGACACAAGCGCAGAAATCCTGTTATTACTAGGAAAGGTTTCTAGTGAATACCTTCTGCAAAATCATATTTTTTAGGATAGCTCAGATCCTGCAACCTTCTTATATAAGGCTGATTTAGTAGAAGTTTGAGTGTAACTTCAAAGCCATAATCAGTAGAGTCGTTGGTGACTCACAGGCTAAACCACTCACAGGTTAAGTGTGAGACTGAGATATCCCTGCGATCGCATCGCGTCTGAGGTCTCAAAATAGCGAGGAATTAAAGAATGCGTCTGTCAAAAATTCTGATGATGTTTGCTTGCTTTGTCGGCGCAATCGTAATTGCTGTCTGGGTATCTCGCGAGGCACTGTATTTTTTCAATACTCTCCTTTACTGGATTCGCTATAATTGGATTCCTGTCTTGGGTGCAATGCTCCTAGGTGCGATCGCCTATAAAGTCTTCAGCAAATCTTAATCGTAACTGTAGATGGCATAGGGAAGATGATTGGCATCACGAGGGTCTCTATGCCAATTACTCAGAGGATTGTAGAAAGAGCGACAAGCGAATGGCGATCGCCATTTATTTGCTTGTCGCTTTCCCTTCCTACTTCGTCAATTGTGTTAAGAGTGTATTAGAACGCTCTAAAAACGCCTTCATGCTGGTGGCATCAAAGCTCTTTTGTACCATCAGCGCAAGGTCGTAGACATGATTGCAAATCAAGTCTGCTAGACCACTCGATTCCGAGGGCTGCCCTGCTGCGGTCACAATTTTGTTCTGATCTAAATTCAAAAGATTTTGAATTAGAGGGTGCGATGTATTTACCAGCAAGATGTGATCTTCAGGAAACGCCGTATTTGTAGTCTGCTGGAGCAGCGCTGCCATCTCTTGCATCCGTCGAGCTGTTTCAGGTAATAGGATCATCGCAGGTGGAGAAGATGCAGAATCCTCAGCTTTCAGTGCTTCCGTACGAATGACTAATTTAGGTTTGTTTAAGGCACGGCGAAACAGTTCTTGGATGCGATCGCTCTTAGTTTGATTGGTTGCAGGATCGACCAGTTCAGTTTTAGAGTCTTGGTTGATCAGGCGATCGTCGATATCGGCATCCACCCGAGAGAATTTAACATCGCGAAACTCTCCTTCGAGGAAATGGATGAAATGACTGTCGATGAAAGTGTCAAACGTCAAGACCTCTAAGCCCTGACCCTTGTGTAACTCAATATAGGTAGCTTGCGCGATCGCATCAGAACTGTAAAACACTTGGTTTTCGTGCTTTTCTTTATTGCGCTCCAGATAGGCTTGTAGAGTGGTGTAGTGACCGATCTCGGCGTTATCCGTTTCAGCCTCATAGGTGGTGGGGTAAACCAAGATTTCCTTGACTTGCTGATAAAACTTATCGCTATTCATCGAGCCAAACTTCATGAATAGGCTGATATCTTTCCAACACTTCAAGAATTCTTCGCGGGAGTCGGTATAGAGCTGACAGAGATAGTCCCCAACCTTCTTAGCAATATAGTCTTGGATTTTGCGAACCTTGCGATCGCCTTGCAAAAAGCTTCTCGAAACGTTTAAAGGAATATCCGAGCTATCAATCGTGCCTCGTAAGGGCAATAAAAAGCGAGGAATCACTTCTTCGCAGTTATCGCTAACGAAGACATGGTTGCAATAGAGCTTGATTTGTCCCTTATTAGGGTCAATATCGCCTTTAATTTTGGGGAAATAGAGAATCCCTTTAATAATGAATGGATAATCCGTATTGAGGTGAATCCAAAACAGCGGATCGTCTTGAAAGGGGTAGAGATAGCGGTAAAACTCTAGGTACTCATCCTTTGTTACGGAGCTAGGTGAACGATCCCAAAGAGCGGTCTGTTTGTTGACGACCTCATCATTCAGCTTGATCGAGACGGGAATGAAGTCGCAGTAGTTGCGGATGATGCGCTTGGTTTCCCCAACCTCTAAAAATTCTTCAGCATCCTCTTGCAGGGTTAGCACGATCGTTGTGCCTACGGTCTTGCGATCGCTCTCGTCCAACGTAAATGTGGTGGTGCCATCACAGGACCAATGTACCGCCTCTGCATCTTTTCGATAGGAAAGGGTGTCAATTTCTACTCGGCTTGCCACCATAAATGCCGAGTAAAAGCCCAAACCAAAGTGACCGATAATTTGTTGATCGCCACTGCCAGAGTTGGTGTATTTGCTGATAAATTCTTCGGCACTCGAAAAGGCAACTTGGTTGATATATTTGCGCACTTCGTCCGCAGTCATACCAATGCCGTTATCTGTAATGGAGATCGTGTGTTTTTCTTTATCAACCGTAACTGAGATTTCAGGCTCTGGAATGTCTGTTACTTCACCCGCGTAAGACACCATTTTTAACTTACTAATTGCATCCACGCCATTAGAAATTAATTCCCGCAAGAAAATGTCTCGCTCTGAATAAAGAGCTTTCTTGATAATGGGAAAGATATTTTCGGTGTGGATACTGATCGTTCCCTGCTCAAGCATATCGTGTAAAACCTCTAAATCATATTTAACCAAACTTAATTATAGCGATAGAGAGCATGAACGTAGAATCACCTATGCCTATGCTGACTCGCTTTGACTTATTCTATCTGCGATCGCAAGCCTTTAAATTCCGACAAAATGTCGTTAAGCAAACATGTTGATTGCCCTTGCAGCCGTAAACTCAGTTGAAAATTCTGATGTCGTAAACTATTGTTGTTAGAAATATATTTAAGCCAGCTATGGTGATCGCAGCACTAACCTATATATCAGTATCCGCATTACTTATACTGGGTGCAATTGTTTTCTTTATGAAAGCACTGCAATCACTCAGTAAGCAGGACAATTCTTCTACTTCCGATCGCGATCGACCTAATCATCATCCACCTCATTTGATTGCTTCTGAACTTGAGCAGTCAGTTTTGACTTTAAAGCGTGAAGAGATTATTGAGATGCTTGAGCGTCAGTTTCACAGTAGTCCCTAAGAGCGATCCCCAAGCGCGATCGATTCCGTGCGATCGCAAAAACTGACATCGAGTAGATTATGAATATTAAAGAAGAAATTTCGATCCCAGCGATCGCTCGACATCATTCAGACTTTGCTGAACGCCGTAAGAGCCTGCGAAAAGATCGGCGCATCAAGTTAATCCAGCGTCTTTGGCAACTCACCTTTATTACAGGTGTCACAGGCGGATTGTTGTGGCTTGCTACCTTACCAGAATGGCAACTGCGTAACGCCAATCAAATTGATATAGAAGGCAATCACCTACTTTCAAAAGAGACGATCAAAAGGCAGCTCCAAATTTCCTATCCTCAGTCAATTTTTCAGGTACAGCCAGAAACGATCGCTGCTCAGTTAGAAAACTCTGCCCCAGTTCAAAATGTTGTTGTCACGCGGACTGTTTTTCCCTCTCGCCTCACCATTAAAGTTCAAGAGCGTTCTCCTGTGGCGATCGCTACCCGTAATGGCAAGACAGGATTTTTAGATGAGGGCGGTAAATGGATGCCCCTTCAAGTTTATCCATCCTCAGTTACCAAGCCAGAACTAACGATCTTAGAGGCTAGCGATCGTCCCATTTCTCAAGCTCAATGGTCGGTACTCTATCGTCAAGTCAGCCAAAGCCCCGTCAAAATTTCACAGATTGATGGAAGGGATGAATCTAACTTGATTTTAACCACAGAATTTGCAGTAGCTCACCTCGGTCCATATCAAAGCAAACTGTTTGCCGAGCAACTGGCATATCTAGATAAAATGCGTAATTTACCCAAAAAACAGCCACTAAAAGAGCCAGCTTATGTAGATTTGAGAGATTTGGGTAACGTTGTGCTCAACCATCCATCTCAACCCAAACCTAAAGACAATAAGTCATCTTAAAACAAACCATGATTTCACATGCAAAATGTATTTTTGCCAATATCGTAAATTAACCACAAGTTGCTTGATTTATAAAATCTATACTTATTTCACCTTAAATAAAATTTATGCTTATTTAGCATTAATATGTACGGAAGTGTAACTGCTTCTTTTCTTATTTTCTCCAGTCATCCATAATGATATCTAAAAATAACTGGTCAGATTTTAATTCCGATGGTTCTGAAGATGAGAATGCCAAGGATAAGCAATCAGACAATAGACAAATGACTGATGAAACACCTGAGCAAATTAATCATTCTGGACTACACCTAAGTTATTCGCGTAATGACATGAAGCAGCAGTTAGGCATTGATTCAAAACAAGACAATATTATGTTGGGTAGCATTGCTAAGATTAAGGTCATCGGCGTGGGCGGTGGCGGTAGCAATGCTGTAAACCGCATGATTGCTAGTGATGTCGCAGGTGTTGAATTTTGGTGTGTCAATACAGATGCTCAGTCACTTCTGCAATCGGCCGCATCCAAGCGGTTTCAAATGGGGCAAAAACTAACCAGAGGGTTAGGTGCGGGGGGAAATCCAGCGATCGGGCAAAAAGCCGCTGAAGAATCTCGCGATGATATCGCTCACGCCCTAGAAGGGGCAGATTTGGTATTTATCACCGCAGGTATGGGAGGAGGCACAGGTACGGGTGCTGCCCCAATTATTGCCGAGGTTGCCAAGGAAGCAGGTGCATTAACCGTGGGTGTAGTAACTCGCCCCTTTACCTTTGAGGGCAAACGTCGCAGTCAGCAGGCAGAAGAAGGTATTGCAGCCTTACAAAGTCGTGTAGACACGCTGATTGTGATCCCCAATGACAAGCTACTCACCGTAATTTCAGAGCAAACTCCTGTCCAAGAGGCATTTCGGGTAGCCGATGACATCTTGCGCCAGGGGGTACAGGGCATCTCAGACATGATTACCATCCCTGGTTTGGTAAATGTAGACTTTGCCGATATTCGGGCTGTGATGGCCGATGCTGGCTCAGCCATGATGGGTATTGGCACGGGCTCTGGTAAGTCTCGCGCTCGTGAAGCTGCGATGACAGCAATTTCCTCGCCATTGCTTGAGTCCTCAATTGAAGGTGCCAGTGGGGTTGTCTTTAACATTACGGGTGGCTCTGACCTCACCCTGCATGAAGTCAATGCCGCAGCCGAGACCATTTACGAGGTGGTTGACCCCAACGCCAATATTATTTTTGGGGCTGTGATCGACGAAAAAATGGAAGGAGAAGTCAGAATTACCGTGATTGCAACTGGATTTGCTAATAAATCTAGTGCGTCCTCTCCCCAACCTTTAAAAAAACAAATACCCGTGAAACCCCCTAGCATACCCAGCCCTTCTCAGCAACAAACCTCTGAGATTAAGCTAAGTAAGCCAGGCTTGGACATTCCAGACTTTTTACAACGTCGTCGTCCACCTAGATAGCACTTTAGGTAACCCATAAAGCGACAATCTAACTTGCGCTAAGATGAGTTAGCTATGTTTAACCTTGTGATTGACATCTTAGACATAGATAGCTTGCCAACGTAACGTTTTACTCAACTGCGGTGACTCAATTAACAACGACTAGGCACAAATCTAGCTTATTACCCATTACTAGCAGTGAAGACAGACTCAGACTTTTCGCTGGTTCTGCAAATTTACCACTAGCTCAGGAAATAGCTAAATATTTGGGGATGGGACTCTGTCCCATGGTTCGCAAAAGTTTTGCGGACGGGGAAATATACGTTCAAGTACAGGAATCGATTCGGGGTTGCGATGTTTACTTAATTCAACCCACCTGTCGCCCTGTCAACGATCATCTGACCGAACTGCTGATTATGATCGATGCTTGCCGTCGTGCCTCAGCACGTCAAATTACGGCAGTGCTGCCCTACTACGGCTATGCCCGTGCCGATCGCAAAACCGCTGGCAGAGAATCGATTACAGCGAAGCTAGTGGCTAATTTAATCGTGCAATCTGGTGCAAGTCGGATTATTGCCATGGATCTGCATTCATCCCAAATTCAGGGCTATTTTGATATTCCTTGCGATCATGTTTACGGTAGCCCCGTTTTATTTGACTACTTAAATAAAAAGCATTTACCCGATCTAGTTGTGGTTTCCCCAGATGTGGGGGGTGTAGCCCGTGCCAGAGCCTTTGCGAAAAAGTTAAATGACTCACCCCTTGCCATTATTGATAAGCGCCGTCAAGGTCATAATGTCGCAGAAGTAATGAATGTGATCGGTGATGTCGCAGGTAAGACCGCTGTGCTTGTGGATGACATGATCGATACGGCGGGAACGATCTATGAGGCTGCTAAGCTACTCCGTAAAGTAGGTGCGAGACAGGTCTATGCCTGTGCCACCCATGCGGTGTTTTCTCCACCAGCGATCGAACGTTTATCTAGTGGTGTATTTGAAGAGATCATTGTTACAAATACAATTCCCGTGCCAAGCGATTCCTATTTTCCCCAGCTCAAAGTTTTGTCTGTAGCAGATTTACTGGGCGAAACCATCTGGCGCGTTCACGAAGATACTTCTGTCAGTAGTATGTTTCGTTAGACCCGAAAATCAAATCAATATTTTCAGCAACTTTAGGGATGAAGCATTCAGGAGTCAATCTCATTAGCTTGTAATCGCTTATGCTCCGAATGCTTTGCCGCTCATAATTTGGCCGACTTAAACTCCCAAGGTTCTGACCAAGGCTCACCGCCAACTTCTAGGCCTGCAAGCTGACTCGTAGCTTTGATGGTTTGACCTTGAGATTTTAATGTGACCTGAAGACTACCTTTAGTCGTATCGCGGCAGAGGTATTGCAGTCCTGTAGCAGACGGAACCATAATCCAAGTGCCCAGATCCTCTGTTTTGGCAATAATTTCAACCTGCTGATTTTTACTGGAGGCTTCGATCTGCCAGTCTCCCCAAGGCTGAATCTTGCAGTGAATTTCGCTATTTTCAGGCATGAAGTTATAAAACTTACCTTGGTGGTTAATTCCAACCATTGCCACTTGGGTTGCGATGCCAAAATGCTCGCGGATACCGCCTGCTACCGTAATGCTCAGGTCTTCATGGTTTGGAAAGGCATTGCACTGGATCCAAAACCATTTTTTAGGGAAGGATCTGCCCCAGTTCTTTTCGATATAGGCAGGAGCATTCGCGAACTCATAGGTTTTGCCTTGCCATGCGATCGCACCTGTAGCCAATCCCCTTGCCATTAAGATCTGCCACCCTGGCTCAAATATAGACAGATAGGAATAAAACCCCATTGTAGCTGTCGGTCGCTTTGGATTGCCCCAGCCATCCACACTGACCATTTCATAATCCCAATCGCATTCGCCATGGACAGGATCGGATATTTTGCCTTTATTGTGGAGATCGCTGGCGCTATAACCTTCGCCTCGGCGATTCCAATGTTCTAAATACAGGCGATCGCGGTCTGCATGAAAATCTTTTGTATTTGGGAAAGTGCGCCAAATCTGTTTGTCATCAATCCCTAAAACCTGTACGGAACCGCCACTATGGGGCGTATGTCCTTGGGGATCGTCGATCGCGTACATAAAGGCAAAGGACTGTTGAATCTCAGGCAACGTCACCCGATAATACCAACCCTCAAAAAACCTGCCAACGCCTCGATTCCAGTGATAGTGACTGTGGGGAATTTGCTTCACGACTACACAAAGAACTGCGCTACGCGACAGCAAAAATTGGGCAGCAAAGGTGAAGTCAGTTCGTCTGGCTCGAACAGCGTGACGATGAGGGTTAACTTTGCATCCTCACGCCGATAGACTTCAACCTGTTTGAGTTGCCAATTCACAATCCAATATTCGCATACACCTTGTTGGGAGTAGAGTTTGAGCTTTGCCGAGCGATCACGCTGCTCGTTGGTACTGCCTTCGGAGAGAATTTCGATGACGAGTTCGGGCGATCCTGTCAGATGTCCGGCATCGTCTAAGAGCAGGGCTAAGCGATCGCGGCTAACCCACACCAAATCGGGAATGACATTATCTGTATCTGTATAAATCACACCCGGTGTCAAAATGACTTCCCCTAAGCCTGTAGCTTCTGACCAAGTGTCTAGCAGTCTCAGAATCTTTCTAATCGTTTGCTGATGTTTATAGTGGGGCGCTCTGGTCACAAATAATTCTCCGTCAATGATTTCGCGGCGCACCCACTCGTCATCGGGGAGCGCCTCAAGGTCGCGGGTTGTCCATCGGAGTGTTGGGGGAGACATGGGTAGCTGGGGGCAAAGAAAATGCGCTTGAGTAACTCTATGATAATGGCGATCGCTTCTGGCAGAAAAATAGTTGCGTTAAACTAGAATTTGCAGCGATCTCGCCCAAAATTAGCAGTCAGACGAACAATGCGATCGCCTATCCAAGCAAAAAAAGACCTCCCACTAGGAGAGGTCTTTTTTTAAGATTAATCGAGTTTAGGAAACGATTAACCGTTGATCGCAGGAGCAGTTAGAGCCACAGGAGCAACATCAACAGCAGCCAAGT
>NZ_JAZBJZ010000138.1:0-12967 GCF_036349135.1 Tumidithrix elongata BACA0141 | reverse complement strand
GTATTCTTTGCTTCATCAGACCCCGTTGCATTTCATCCTTGAATTGGCCAAGTAACATTGTTAATCCTACAGACTTTTTTGAATCTGCAATCGTTACTAACTCCATTGCATTGAATTAATTCTTATCAGCATCTTGTGCTGGATCGTCAAGAAAGCTAGATTTTTTGATACTACTGCTTAAGTCGATTAAATCATTATTGCCCGCCCAATCGCGAACGTTTCCGCTAGCTCCAAATGGTTGCTTGCCGTCGGGTGGCGAGCCAATTTTGTCTACCATTGCTAGCAAAGACTGCACCATCCCAAGCACGGATTTGGGATCCATGAACATCACCTTGGCTTTGTCCGATCGCCTTACCCATGTCAATATAGTTTTGCGCTAACAGAAACTGCATGGATTCTTGTCCGTGGGGGTACTTCGCGATCGCTTCTGCTTGTTGTTTTTCTAGATTGGCTTGCTCGGCGATTCCTTGCAGGATGCGTCCCGCCGCCTCAGCCTCACGCCTAGCCTGCTGCTTATACGACCTTTCCAATTCAGATTGAGAACGCTCCAACTCTGCCTGACAGAGATCGTGTTCCGCCTCAGAATGCGATCAGTTTTTTAGGTATATTTTAGGTTTTAAGCGATCGGCTATAGAATTTCATCTGTGTTAATTCCCAGCGCTTTGAGCATTTCGGCAAGCCGTTGGGCTTTTTGTTCAGCTAGTTGTTGTGCTATTTCTGCTTGCTGTTTCTCTAGGTTAGCCCGATCGGCGATCGCTTCTGCTTGTTGTTTTTCTAGATTGGCTTGCTCAGCGATCGCCTCTGCCTGTTCTTTAGCCAGACGTTCTTGAAGCTTTTCATTACGTTCATGCTCAGCGATCGCTTCAGCTTCTTGTTTTTCTAGATTAGCCCGATCAGCGATCGCCTCTGCTTGCTCTTTAGCAATTCTTTCCTGAATTTTTTCATTACGCTCTTGCTCAGCAATTAAATTTGCTTGATCGGCGATCGCCTCAGCCTGCTTTTGGGCAGCCTCAGCTTCTTGCCTAGCCTTTTGTTCAAGCGATCGCTCCACCTCAGCTTGTAACCTAGCCTGCATCTCAACAACAGCTCGTTCATCCCCAGTCAGAAGCAAATTCCCATCCCCATCCCAAAACCGCAACCAAGGGGTAGGAGGATCCTTCTGGTCATACTGAATACCAAGCTCAATCCCCATGATTGGAATGGAAAAATGACCTCGCTTGTTAGGTTTTATCAGTTGATACCGCCCATTCACTAAATGGTAAACCTCAACCGCAGCAATACTCTCCTCATAAATCGCATAATAAGGAATCTTGACCGCTTGCTCATAAACCCAAAACTTTCCAGCCTTCTTTTTTTCTCCAGTTTTCGGGTCAATCTCATTGGGATCTTCGGGTGGTGGCGAATCATCTCGCTCCTCAGAACCATTCCCAGAGACAAATTCTATCGCCAGCAAAGGCGGAACCAACTCTTTCCACATTACATAAGAACGACGATATTTCCCCTTCAGAAGTGGAGGTACATTCGGTACATAAAACCAATCAGGTGCTTCTGCACCCTTTTCAGGCGGTTTGGTCACTTTCCAATAAATGCCACTATCCTGACCAATACAATAACGTCCATCAGGATGAAGTTTCTCTAAAATTGGCGTGATCGAACTAGTCAGAACCAAACTTTGTGGGTGTTCTTGAAAATTCTTCACAAAGGTTCCATCTGATTCTGGCAGTTGCGTATGATCTAGGTCGATTTTAGGCGTGTAACTATGAGTCGAAGTCGCTTTCTTGACGAATTTTTTAATGGTATCCATACTGACTCTGTAAGACACGTCAATCAAAATTTTAACACAAGATCAATGGTCTACTCGATCGCAAACTGCTCAAAGGTGAAAATCCTCCAAACCGATTTACGAATACGACCTCACAACTGGATTAATGCGATTTACCAACAATCAATTTAACGGCTCCAGTTCCACCACTACGGGTAAATTTATCCATGTCAATACGATCGATCCTTTGGGACAGCGAACCCAGTATGGCTACGATCTCAAGAATCGCAGAAATACGGTAACAGATGCTTTGGGTAAGGTAACGACTACGACCTTCGATGCCTTTGGGAATGTGCTTTCGATTACTGACCCTGCGAATAATAAGACGAGTTATGAATATTCAGTAAAGCAACTTGGAAAGAAAATCGCAACTAACGGAACTATACCTTCCATTAGTTACGACGGTCGCTACGTGGCGCTTGGCATAGACACTAGCCTTGACATTAAGGATACAAATAACCTTTCTGATGTATTTCGTAACTGGAGAATTGATAAGGGTAAGTACCACTCAAAATGGAGATGCCCCGAACGGATATAGTTTTAACACCAGCATTAGCGGTGATGGACGCTATGTTGCCTTCCATTCCACCAGCACAAATAATGCATCGGATTTCTGGTTCGACCTCAGAACCTATGGCTTAGACGAGAGTTATGATATCTACTATTTATCTACAGGAGATGAGTTGGCAATTGTCAAGCTATCTGAACGTAATTTCTTTGATTTCGTACGTGAATATTGTTTAGGAACAAAGCTATATGACCCAGTTGCAATGCCAGAAAATATGGTAATCCAAAGCGAGCAGCATGAATTCTTTGTCACCGATGAGACAGGAGCTAGATAAGCAAGTAAGATAACAATCAAGTCCGATCGCATAGGCAATAGAAGCGATCGCACGGATAAATCTGCTAATTAGACAAATTGAGTCAAAGCGATCGCGCAGAGACTCAAAGTTTCTGCCCATTCCACCGTCGCGCCGTAGGTGTCGCCCGTATGTCCGCCCAGTTGACGATTGAACCACGCGCCTACCAGCCATGCGAAGCCAAAACAGATCGGAGTAAGCTTGAGAATAAAAGAGAAAAGCATCGGTTTCATACCAAAGCCAAACACGAAGATTCCTCCTAGACCAAAGCTACCCAAAGTTAGTAGAATTCCTAATAGCCACACCTGCCAAGCTTGAATGCTATCTCGATGGAACTTCCCTTTACCCTCAGGCTTGAGATAGGGATAAGCTGCGATCGCTCTCAATTGTCCCCAACGTCCCCATGCGGATATGGAGATGAGAATCCAAAGACGATAATCGCTAAGCTCTGCGATCGCCAAAACCTTTAAAAGAAGAATGGCAATTGCTGCGATCGCGCCATAAGCCCCCGTCGTACTATCTACCATCACCGCAAGGCGGCGCGACCGATCGGTAACGGCTAATCCATCGGCTGTATCCATTGCGCCATCGAGGTGTAGCCCACCAGTGAGGAGTACACCCGCAAAGGTGACGAGTCCCGCCCTCAAGAGAGAATGCGTTCCCACCAGCCAACCTAAGCCCCAGTCAATCGCACCGAGTAACAGACCAATCAGAATCCCTACAATTGGCGCATAGACTGCAATTCCACGAAAATCCAAGTTCCCGCTTGGACGTAAAGGGATACAGCTATAAAAGATTAAGGCTGCTTGAAAAGTCTGCCATTGTTTGAACATTTACCTTCAAGAATTCTCTTTTAAACCTTCTCTTTTAAACATTTGCTTTCAAGCCCAGTACGAATTCGCGGATGCGTTCTAGAACCTGCGGTCTAATTTCATGCCCCATGTCGTATTCCTGATAATCAACTTGTGCGTCTAACATCAATAGCCGATCGCGGGTAGACCTAGCCGCCGTAATCGGGACAACATAATCCTGTACTCCGTGGGCAATCATCACTGGGGGAAGATCGCTGGCGCTGAGCTCTCCATGTAGATAGCCACTCAAGCATACCAACCCAGCTAAAGGGAACCGAGAACCAATGTCTAAGGTCATCGCACCACCTTGCGAAAAACCCATGAGAACTGTGTTGGCGAGGGGAATGCCCATGCGATCGGGAAGAGCCTCTAAGAATTCTGTCAATAGGGTTTGACTTTCTGATAGACCTGCTTTGACCTCGAAGTCCTGTAGGTCGTACCACATCTTGCCATCGGGCACATTTGGATGGTCGAAGGGAGCTTCGGGAAAGATAAACTGATAGTTCTCTAATCGTAACATCGGCGCTAACGAGACCAAGTCATCGGCATTAGCACCCCAACCATGTAGGGCAACCAATAAGCGATCAGGCTGCTTAGATGAAGAGGCTTGGAAAGAACGGAACTTTAGCGGTAGTGAGGTCATTACAAACTTGACGATAAGAATATTAAATACTGATGAATTATACCGACAAAATCCTACATATTGCCTGTATGGAGTTTTACAAGTTACGCTTGACTTGCTGCAATAATTCAGAAACCTTTGCTTTATCTCGATATTGAATCGTAGAATCTGGAGGTAGGGCTTCTAGGAGTTCGGTTGCAACAGCAAACATTTTCTTGGCTCTGCGGTCATCACCTTCTTTTTTGTAAATGGAACCAAGATCTAGATAAGCCGCGATCGCAGTTTCATCGATATAGATCGTCCGCTTTAGATATTCTTTAGCCTGACTGAGGTTACCTTGCTCTTCGGCAATATGGGCTAGTAAGTGGTAAATATCCATCGACATAGAATTCAGCGCGATCGCCTGTTTGCAATAGGCGATCGCTGGTTCGTACTGTCCCAGATTGGCATAAGTTTGAGCCATGAGATAGGTTGCTTCAAAATTATCTGGCTGCTGTTTTAAGATTGTCTCGACCCGTTGCAGCACAAGTGGATATTCCCCTCGTTCAAACAGCATTTTCGCATTATGAAGTTCTAAAGATGAAACCAAGCGATCGGGTGGTTTAACCACAGGCTTTACCTTTATCGTTGATGAATCATTGACTAAAGGCGTCTGAGATGGCGTAACGAGGGGTTGGGAGGCTATCGTTCTTTCTGTGGTGGTACGTGATTGCGTTATGGCAGGACTTTTTGAGATGGCTTGCCCAAGCTTCATATCTTCCGATCGCAGATAAACGATAGATTCCTCATAAACCTTAGGAACGAAACCCTGGAGATTTAGATCTTGCAATTCTGTGTGTCCGACGATCAGACATCCATAAGAGCTAAGGGTTTTATAGAATTTGCCTAAAATTGTCTCCACATCTGCGGCATTGAAATAAATGAATACATTTCGACAGAGAATGATATCCATATTGTAGATATTGGAGCTTAGATTAGGATAGTCATCAGTCAGCAAATTGCCAGCTCGAAACGTCACCATCCGACGCATTTGCTCGTTTAATTGCCAGCTTTTATCTTGCTTCTTATCTTGATAAGTAAAATATTGCCGCTTCACCTCCGGGTTCACCATGCGAAAAGACCACTCGCTATAGTTCGCTGCTTTCGCTTTCTCAATCGATTCTGTATTAATATCTGTGCCTAAAATCAGGAGATTCCAGTTCAAATAGTTGGGAATCAGTTCTTTAACCATGGTGGCAAGAGAATAGGCCTCTTCGCCCGTGGAACAACCTGCACTCCAGATTCTTAGAGAGGGCTTAGTTTTTACGATCGCCTGGGCTTGGAGTTTTTGGTCAATAATCTCTGGCAGAATGGTTTCTTTAATCAGATTAATTTGACCGCGATCGCGAAAAAAGTAGGTTTCTCCTGTCGTTAACAACAACGTCAAGTCTTCCCATTCCTGCCTCATTAGGCGATCGGCTTCACCGCTACTTCCCTGTGTGGATGGAATCGCCAAAAGTTGGTAGTAGACCTCTGGAGTCGTAAGTTTCTGTGCGGTCATCCGCAGAGCAATTTTTTTGACCAACTCCCCGCGATCCTTTTCCTGAACCTGTATGCCTGTATGCCTAGCAATAAGCTGCACAAAATCTTGAAGAAGGGTTGGATTCATTGCGAGTCGCTCCTTTAACGCAATTTGTCGGTTTTAGGACTTTTCGGGCGCTCTAATTGCGCTTGAGTCAGCAAAAATGGGGCAATATCTGGCAGGGGCAATACATAATGCGCCGCACCCAAGGCGATCGCTTCTTTCGGCATCCCAAAAATCACGCTGCTCTGCTCATCTTGGGCGATCGTCAAACCACCCGTATCGAAAATCGCTTTCAGTCCTTCAGCCCCATCGTTACCCATACCCGTCAGCAGCACGCCCATACAGGTTTTGCCATAAAATCGAGCGATCGATTTGAATAACATCGTAATCGATGGACAATATTCCCTCGCTTGAGCACCTAGCGAATAGATAAATTGACCGTGCGAGTCGAGTTCTAGATGCTGCGTTTCTGGTGCGAAGTAAATAATTCCCGCTTGAGGAAATTCGCCGACTTGGGCAATTTTAACCTTTAGCAGACACTTGCTGTCTAACAAATTGACCAATCCCTCTAAAAATCCCTCGCTAATGTGTTGGGCACAAATCACGGGTATCGGAAAATTCGCTGGCAAACGGTAAAGAATTTTTTCAAAAGCACCTGGACCTCCTGTAGACGCGCCGATCGCGAGTACCTTGAACTGAGTCATGAGCCGATCGCTTGGATTTGCGATCGCGCCTACACTTACAGTCAGGTTTGTAGCTGTGGGATGCTTAGTGGCAGGGATATTCAGACTAGCAGAAGCTTTTGGCATTGGATCCCTAATTGGCTCCCTGATTGGATCTCTGAGTGGTTTCATGAAGACTCTTACCCCAGCCAAGACCTTGATTTTATGAATTAATGCAGCCTTGACCTTCTCATAGTCAGATGGCAAACCCGTTGTAGGCTTAGGGAAAACATCAACCGCCCCAGCCTGTAGCGCCCGAGCAATCATCTCTGTATCTTTACCCTGCACGGCATTGCTGATGACCAAAATTGGGCGTGGATATTTCGCCATTACCTGCCGAGTCAGT
The DNA here is from genome assembly GCF_036349135.1 of Tumidithrix elongata BACA0141. Taxonomy (NCBI): domain Bacteria; kingdom Bacillati; phylum Cyanobacteriota; class Cyanophyceae; order Pseudanabaenales; family Pseudanabaenaceae; genus Tumidithrix; species Tumidithrix elongata. The sequence goes on along the minus strand of NZ_JAZBJZ010000138.1, from coordinate 6,180 downwards.
TCTAATCCATCCATTCTCTCCATAAACAGATCGGTGCAAATTACATCGGGCTTCGTGCTGGGAATTAGATCCAATGCCTGTTGACCATTCAGGGCAATGCCGACCACCTTAACATCCGCAGAGCCACTGAGGATACGCTGGAGAATTTCCAACGTAACCAGAGAGTTTTCGGCCAGAAGAACGTTAATAGGCACCAGAGGCATTCAGTTTTGATTTGATTGCAACTGTTTTTAGTTTAAGCTGATGCACTGCAACTCAAGAAACTAATTTCCTTGCTTTCGTCTTCTCTCTTTTTGGTTTACCTTTAGCGAAGCGATCGCAGGAATCGAATTATAGATTTTTCTATACGTAAATCATAAGAAATATATTGAGGAAAATTTACAATTTCTATACATTCTTATGTATCTTTAATTTATGCACTGTTTCAATTTTGCCAAAATGACAAAACCTATTTAGAGCTAGTTTAAGGATTGAAAATAATTTATCTTTTTCCTTTTAGACGTAATTTCTAATATTTAAAATTAGTTAAAAACAACAGAAAGAAAGCTAGAGACTTTTATTTTCCATTCAGTCATTGAATGGGGTTTCTATAGCAATCCTATTTGATCTATGAGAGGTTTTTTCTTCTGTGTAGACCAGTAGGGGTAATGCTCCTACGCACAAATTATTTAGGATTGCGATATATATTTATAGCGCTTCTAAATGGCATAGGGGAGATTCTTTGTTTTGCATAGAATCATGGCAATTTATGAATTGCCCCACATTCAAATTAAATAGGATTGCTATAGCTTTAGAAACATTCCTAATCAAAGTTTCTACTCTTTGAGTTGCAACAAAATACTGCAAACATTTGCACTTGTCGTGTGAGGATTTTTTATGAGCGATCGCCAATTTTCTAACAAAATAAGCTTCACCAAGATAGGATTGCTTTGTCTATCTGTCGGTTTTATGACACCTGGAATTCTATATGCTGCCGAAACAAAGCCCGTGCGATCGCAGCCTATGCAGGTGGAAGCAAAAAATACTGCCATAGATCCTGCTCCTGCTGTATCTACTCCCATTGCTCCCACTACTGAGTCTCAACTATCCGCTGATGTACCTAATCTATACTCGCAGTTTAAAGCGAACGATTTGCCCACTGCGGAGCTTAACGCACAAGTAACCTCAGTATCCCAGCTATCGGATGTTAGACCCACAGATTGGGCATTCACAGCTTTACAGTCTCTAGTAGAACGCTACGGCTGTATTGCAGGTTATCCCGATCGCACCTATCGCGGTCAAAGAGCGATGTCTCGCTATGAGTTTGCCGCTGGTTTGAATGCTTGCTTGGACAAAATCAATGAAATTATCTCTGCTGGGTTGGCAGATAAAGTCAGTAAGGAAGACCTTGCCGCAGTTCAAAAGCTTCAAGAAGAATTTGCTGCTGAACTCGCTACCCTTAGAGGTCGTGTAGATGCGCTTGAAGCCAAAACTGCCAAGTTGGAAGCTCAACAGTTCTCAACAACTACCAAGCTTTCTGGCGAGGTCATTATGGCTGTGGCTGGAGCTAGCGGAGCTAACCCAATCGGTGGAAGAAATCCCAACGTCGTGTTTAACAGTCGCGTCAGATTAAATCTCACGACCAGTTTTTCAGGTAAAGACCTTCTCATTACGGGTCTACAGGCATATAACATTGGTGGAGGAGCGAATAGCCTTCAGGGTTCCTTGGGATATGCCGATCCAATTGGACTGAGTTCGAGTAATGTTCGGTTAGGCTTTGAGCCACAGTTCATTGGAATCAACCCTCAAACGCTGGCTCCAGTTGCGTCAAACTCTGTCAACCTATACAAACTTTTATATATTTTCCCCGTGGCTGATAAAGTCACGCTATTCGCAGGAACCAATGCTGAAGTCTCTGATGCTTTTCCTGCGATTAGTCCCTTTGCCAGCGAGGGACAGGGATCGATCTCGCGATTTGGACAGGGTTATAATGCTGCCTATCGCGTCTCTGGTGGAACCTCTGGCACTGGACTAGCAGCAGCCGTTGGTTTTATCTGGAACCCAAGCGACCAAGTAGATTTTAGAGCTTTATATGGAAGCATTAACGCCTCTTTAGCCAGCAATGTTCCCCTTAACAATGGTCTAAGCAATACAGGAACTGCCACTCCCGTAGGAGCAGGGTTCTTTGGTGGCAGTACGATCGCAGCCGCACAGCTCACCCTTAAGCCTTCCCCAAACCTTGATATCGGTCTAAACTATGCCAATAGCTATCACCAAATTAATATCCTCGGCACGGGCTTGAGTTCTTCCGATATTGGCTCGGTTTTGTTTAACCCAACTGCAGCAGAGATTGGAAGCGGTAGTGCCTTGGGAACGATCGCCGCTCAGCCCATTAAAATGAATTCCATTGGGGCAACTGCAACTTGGCGGATTACCCCTAAGGTCGCCTTTAATGTGTCAGGTTCTTGGCTCTTTGCCGATCTAGCCAATATTAGTGCCTCTACAACTTTTACGAGTTGGATGACTGGCTTCCACTTTAAAGACGTCTTTAATGAGGGTAACTCAGCAGGGATCATTTTCGGGCAGCCACTGTATCGAAATTCCGTTGGAGGTCGTGCCACAAGACCTGAAACTGCTACGCCTTATCATTTAGAAGGCTATTTCAACTTCAAGGTTAGTAAAAATATCAGTATTACACCTGGTATCTTCTTTGTGTTTAATCCCGAAGGATTTAGCAGCAATCCCACGGCAACGGTTGGTGTAGTCAGAACCACCTTTACGTTTTAGCGATCGCCATTTCACCATCAAAATTTTCCTTACGAGGTCAATGCCAGTCATCTCTATCCATGAGGTGCTGGCATTTTTTTACAGCGATCGCCCCTCCCAGAGTGAAATTTCTAGTAAGGGGCGATCGCCAAATTCCTTAACGCTCGAACTCTATTTACATGCGTTTAGCTGCTAAAACCCTAATTTTGGTAACCAAAGCCCCCTTCATGGTTTCGTAGTCTGTGGGCGAACCCGTGGTGGGTTTCGGGAAAAAGTCTAAAGCACCGAGCTGCATCAGTCGATAGATATTGTCAATGTCGTTGTTTTGTACAGCATTACTAATCACTAAAATCGGGCGTGGAAACTGAGACATCACCTTTTGGGTAAAGTCAAAACCATCCATTCCGGGCATTTGCAAGTCAGTACAAATCACATCGGGGTTAGCACCAGGAATCTTTGCCAATGCTTCCGCCCCATCATAGGCAATCCCGACAACTTGCACTTCAGGCGCAGAATCTAGGAGCTTTTTGAGAATTTGCAATGCCACTTGAGAATCTTCGACTAAAAAAACTTTAATAGGATCAGCCATGATTAAATTAATCTCCTTAAGGTATCTAATAGAACGCGTTGATCGAAATCGCCCTTGGTGAGGTAGGCATTTGCACCAGCTTGAGCGCCAAGACGCTTGTCCTCTTCCGAGGCTAGTGTGGTAATGAGAACCACGGGCAACTCGTCATATTCTTGGAATTGACGAATTCTGGCAGCCAAACCTAAGCCATCTAGGTTTGGCATTTGCACATCTGAAACCACGGCATCAAAGCTTCCCGTCCGCAGTTTGTCAAAGCCATCCTGTCCGTCAACGGCAGCGGTGACATCATAGCCGTATCCCTCTAGAATGCGCTTAAGTTGCGTGCGAATCGGAATGGAATCATCGCAAAGTAAAATCCTGTGTTTCGCCTGAGCCTGTTGCAGCACCTCCTCTACGCTGACGGATGAGGTTCCCTTTTTCGCTGATTTAAATAAATCTTGAGGATTGAGTACCATGCAAACTTCACCGTTACCTCGAATGGTTGCCCCTGCAATATTGCGCACCCGTTTCAGTAACTTGCTCTGCGGCTTCATCACAATTTCCTGTTGCTCTAGCAACCCATCCACCAGCACACCTAAGCGCTCAGTTCCAATCTGCATCATGATGCAGGGAAGGTTGAGTCCACTGTTGAGTCCTGCGGTAGAGGCGGGAGCGCTGACTGACAAGCCCAAGAGGTCAGCTAACCAAACAACGGAAACAGGCTCACCCTCAAAGGTAATCGTCTGACTACCCTCGATCGCAAAGATCTCTTGGGGGGAAACCAGCATCATCGTCTGCACGTACTCTAGAGGGAGCGCATAGATCGTCTGGTTCACTTCTACGATTAAGACGTAGGTGGTGGCAAGATTGGTTTTTAAGGTCAGGCGAAACAGGCAACCTTTGCCCGGTGTGGACTCAAGCTGTAAATTTCCCTTGAGCCGCTCGACATTGGCACGTACCACATCTAAACCCACACCTCGACCTGAGATCTCGCTCACGTTTGTCCGCGTTGAGAACCCAGGGTTAAAGATCAACGACTGAATCTGAGCCGTATTCATCGCTGCGAGTTCGGCTTCGCTGTGCAATTTTTGCCGCAGAGCCGTATGCTTAATCGCTTCGAGATCTAAGCCGCGTCCATCATCCTGAACTTCAAAACAGACAGCGTTGGAGGTTTGGTAGGCTCGCAATCGAAGTTTGGCGGTTGGCGATTTCCCTTGGGCTTGACGTTCCTTGGGTGACTCGATACCGTGATCGATCGCATTGCGTACCAAGTGAGATAAGGGTGCTTTGATCGCTTCCAAAATCTGTTTGTCGGCAGGTGTATCGCCTCCTTCCACGATCAGTTCTACTTCCTTGCCTAATTCCCTAGAAAGATCTCGTACCGATCGGGGCAATAAATTAAAAATTGTGGAGATCGGCATCTGGCGCAGTTTGCGAATGCCAGATTCCAAGTCTTTACTAACGATTTCTAGACGGGCGACATCATCGCTGGCAGTATTTTTTAGCTGGTTAACGAGGTTTCCCAGTTGCTCTAGTTGCCGATCGACGAGGTGATAAAAATCACGGATAGGCTTTAGCTCTTCCGAGCCTTGCATGCGCCGTTCCAATTCGTCAAAAGCCAGACGACTGGCAAAAGCTTCGCGATCCCATTCTTGCCAAAGGTTTTGGATGGTTTGAATGTCGTTGGTGCGATCGCTAAATCGCCCCTGCGTCACCAAGAGTTCGCTAGCCTGTGTAAGCAATCGATCTAAACGGGAGGACTCTACCCGCAGCGTATCGATCTGGTAATCGTTGATTGCCGCTTGAGATTCTGAGTTTAGCGTTGCCATAGACTCAGCTAAAAGCTCAGCCACAGGATCGGTTGCTGGAGAGGTTAAAACTTCAGCAGAGGGCGAGGATGCGTTTTCCTGCTTGAGGAAATCAGCAAACATGGTATGGAGTGCTTCGTCATCCATAGCCTGTGCTAAAACCTCCGACGAAACCTTGGCAGAAGCTTCTAACGAATTCGTTGACTCCATCGTGGGAGCCGTTTCTTCGTCCATGTCTGCGCCCATCAATTGTGCCAAGACAGAGAAAACCTGAACGTTAGCAGGCTGACCCGTTACGGCTTCATGGGCAATTTTACTGACGGCATCTACACCTTTATAGAGGCGATCGCAGAGATCGCTCGTTAGATGCGTCTCTCCTTTTTTTACAGATGCGAAGATTTCTTCGATCTGATGAATCAGCGTCTCGGCTTCGCTGACACCTAGCATACGGGAGTCACCCTTGAGCGAGTGCGCCTCCCGCAGCATTTCTTCTAAGCGGTTGGTGTCCTGAGGATGTTTCTCTAGGTGCAGGATGCCAGCTTCAATTTTTTGGATATGTTCGCTGCTAGCGACCTTATAGAGAACGCGCAGCTCTTCATCTTCTATGATCATGGTAATTAGAACCTTCGCTGGAGAGTGAGAGATAGCAGAAAAGAGACTTGACTAAATCAGTGCCATCAAATTGGTTGCTACCGTCTTTAACTCGTCAGTACTCGACTTCACCTGTGTCATACCTTGGGCTGTTTCCTTGGAACCCAAGTTAATCGCATTCATTGCCGAGATTACCTGTTGCACGGCGACCGCTTGTTGTTTCGCACTCAAAGCAATTTGTTGGTTGTTCAAGAACACACTATTTACCGATTCAGATACGGAGTTAAATGCATTCGCAGTACCCTGTGCTAGTTGCAAGCTGGCGTCAGCGGTTTTGGTTCCTTCGTCTGTGACCATAACAGTGCTGTTCATAGCAGCTTGAACGTCCGAAACCAGTTGGTTAATGCGTTGTGCCTTAGTACAGGACAAAACCTTGCAATAAAGACAGAAGAGGGGTTTCATAGGAAA
>NZ_JAZBJZ010000137.1:0-13208 GCF_036349135.1 Tumidithrix elongata BACA0141 | reverse complement strand
AGTTTTAGGCTCTTTTTTTCTCCACTTTCTCTCCCTGATGAATTATTCAGGTTAGCAGGGATATATAAAAAAAAACTAAATAATAGCTTATAAAAATATAATTGAGGGTATTGTCTAGCTTGGATCGACCAGTCTATGTCCTTCAAGCGATCGCATTGACTACTTGGGCAAACTGCTAACTCAAAATCTTTACTGCTAAGATTTAGTCAAACAAGATAAATTTCTAAATATTTTTTAATGCTCAGATTTGCAATCCGTCTCACAAAGTTGAAGCAAATTAAAGGAATTTTTCTTGGGCTTCTTCTCACAACTCTTTACGCTTGTACAAATCGTCCAACAGACACTCAGATTCAAACATGGCTAAATGAAGCCGAAGCCGAAGAAGCAAAACTTGCGAATGCAAATCAACAGAATGTAAGAGCGCAATGGACACTAACCCTTGAAGGCGAGATTTCTGAAAACAAAACCATCCTGAATTGGCAGGAGTTAGAGAAGTTTTCTGATACAAATATTTTGGTTGAGGGAGAAAGTCGGACAGACATAAATGCTCCAGAAAGTTTCAGAGGCGTTTCAGTTGCTAAATTACTAAGTCTGGTCAAAATTCAACCCAAGATCAATGAGATTACTTTTGTAGCCCTTGATGCTTACCGTTCGACCTTTAAGATTCCTGACTTGCAACGATATCCTACGATTATTTTGGCTGTTGAGAAAAATGGTCGTCAAATCAAAGCAACGGATGGAGGTCCCTTGCAGCTAGTCTATGATAGCTTTCCAAAGCGCTATCTCGATCCACTCTATCCTTCTACACAGTGGGCATATTATATAACGCACATCATTGTTGGAAATGAACCCCTGCGCCTTCGGGTGGGAAAACGTATCCTAAATCAAGAAGATTTTGATCGGCTACCCCAAAACATTATCAGAACAAAAGTTGGTTATCGGTTACTTTGGTCTAGTGAATCCGTGAGACTAAGAGGGGTAAACATCAGGGACTTGCTAAAAGAATCAAATTCCAGCGTACCGAAACAAGGTTCGATTGTTTTGCGAGGCAAGGCTCTAATCCATCGAGATCCTTTAAAGCCTGTTCTGATTCCACTAGAGGTGATTAATGATTGCGATGTTATGCTTGCAACGCATTTTGGCGAGGACGATCGCTCCATCCCAACTCGGATGGGGGGACCACTCACCCTTGTATTTCCACCGTCCTGTAAATCACAAGTTAAAGAACAGCATAAATGGCTCACTTTTGTTGAAGAGATCGAAATAGCTTCCCCATGAAACCCATTCAATTTGCTTCGCTTCGAGTCCAGATCATGTTGGCAACCGTTTTACTGGTAGCGCTTCTGGTTTTTTCTGGGACATGGCTCTTAGTTTCAACAGAGAGAGAACTTTACTATCACCAACTAGAAAAGCAGGCGAAAGCACTTTCGATGTCATTGGCTGGTTCCTTTCGCTTAGAGATGGTAGAAGATAACTGGGGAAACATTCGCCTTCGCACCGATGAATTACTGAGAAACAACTCAGAGTACGTTTATGCCTTTGTTTCAGATCCTAAAAAACAAAATCGTATCATCGTTGCTTCACCTGCTGAATTTGAGGAGAAATATATTCCCAATCCTGTGCCGTTTCATGTCACGAAGCTAGCAAATACGGTTCAAGGCGAACCGATTGTCACTGAAACTTTTTTACTGAGAGATATTGCCAATGGCAAAGATGCCTTACGGGGAAAGAAAGGAGAGCGAATTATTGAAGCCTCAGCAGGTATTATCGGACTGGCTTCAGAAGATAAAACAAAGCCAGTTTTGGGGATTTTCCGTTTGGGAATTAGCCTTCGCACGCTAGATGAAGCGATCGCACAGGCAATTTACAAGTCACTGGGTTTTGGGGCAATTGGCTTAGGCTTAGGGCTAGTTGGTGCATACTTACTTGCCGAACGGATCAGCAAACCAATTCTGCGATTACGTACAAGTGCTGCGGTAATTGCAGCAGGCGATCTGAGCCACAGAGCCAAGGTGGATAAGGTAACTGAGTTGGCAACCTTGGCAAAAGCATTTAATAATATGTCGGAAACGCTACAGGACTCTTTTGGCAAACTACAGAAGACCCTAGAATCATTTGAACGGTTTGTTCCAGAAAAGTTTTTGAAAGCGATCGCACCGCAAGGGATTGAGAACATTAAGGTCGGGGAGTTTTCAGAACGAGAGGTGTCGATTCTATTTGCAGATATTAGAGACTATACCGCGATGTCAGAAAAAATGACGCCGATGGAAGTATTTGATTTCTTGAATGAGTATCTCGATTGTATGGGAAGAGCGATCGAGCGTTCAGGTGGCTTTATCGATAAATATATTGGAGATGCCATTATGGCAATCTTTGATGACGAATATGCCGATCGCGCTCTGAATGCAGCCATTGATATGCTGGATGCTTTGAAGGAATTTAATCGAGATCGGGCGCAACGAGGTTTAGTCAATATTGACATCGGCATTGGTATTCATCATGGCAAAGTCATCATGGGAACCGTGGGATTCCGCTCGAGGATTGATTCGACTGTGATTGGGGATGCAGTCAACCTCGCCTCGCGCATTGAAAGCCTGACGAAATATTACAAGAGTCAAATTTTAGTTACATCGAGTGTGATTGATGCCCTGCATCAAAGCGATCGCTTTGATTTACGCATCGTGGATTCAGCCGCCAAGATCAAGGGCAAAGAAAATGCAATTACACTTTATGCTGTAGAAGCAACCTATTGAAGATCTCGCTCCTGCAAGTTGAAAGGCATATAGCTTATAATTGATCGCTCGTTAGCCTCTGTCAGATGACCTGTCCCAGCCGATCGCATAAAATCGTCTCAATCTCTATTTCCCGTTCCGCATACTTTTTGACATAGGCGATCGCTCTTTGATTAATCCTTTCAGTTAGATAGCGAAATACAGGTTGTTCGCATTCCATGGCGATTAGTAACTTGTGAACGGCTTCTGCGGTAGGCGATCGCTGAATCTGTTTGATGATTTCTATCGGTAAATCGGCAGCCACCGCTGCTGCTGTGAGAATCTCCATACGGCCATCTGCCAGATGACTAGAGGTGTTAAAGATGCCACCAGCGAGTTTGAGCAATTTGCCGTGATATCCCACTAGAGTAATTTTATGCACGCCCAGCAGAGCTGCCTCAACCAGCATCACACCCACCCAATTGGCAGTCTGCACCAATTGCCGCTCTGAAAATCCTAGGTTCAAAGCAACTTGATGACCATTCGCACCGATATAAAAAGCCAAATGTTGATGTTCCTTCGTCTTTTCTCGCAAATCTGCACGGAAATCTTCTAACTTCTCCTCGGCTGAGAGCGGTTGGGAGATCCCACTCGTACCCAGCAGTGCCAATCCTTCTAAAATCCCAAAAGCTTGATTGGAAGTTCGTTGCGCTAGCGATCGCCCTTCAGGGAAAATAAACCGCACCGTTAAGGTTCGCTCTGGAGGAATCAGTGGCAAAAGATTCACATCTGCTAATTGCCGCGCAAACCGATAAATCGCTGGTTCGCCTGTTTCTGTATGTCCTACACCTTCACCCGCTTCTAAGCGCAGGGCTTCGCCCTGCCATGCTTGCAAGTGAACCCATGCCCAGATCGGGGTTCCAGCAGTCAGGTCTAAGTTATCTCCTGGGTCGCTAATCGTAATGCCTAGGGCGGAACTGGGATCGATCGCGGCTACCTGCGCGATCGCAATTTCGACCTCGCCGCGATCGCCTAAATCTAGGTTGACGGTTGGGATGCGATCGGCGATCGCCAGCAGTTTCACGAGCGCAGCTTTTGCTGCTGCAACAGCAAATACAGGCAAGGTATATCCCGCTCTTTTATTGTTATCTTTTGTTTCAGTGGGATTGATTGACATTGAGGCTCGCTGACTTCAGATGACTAATTTTAATGGCAGTAGTCACGTCAAGCGAGTATTCGTAATTGTTCCGTAATCATTAAGTATCGTGGGCTACGGAAGACGACATGATAAGCTCAGATTTTGATTTTTGCTTGGCTTGCCAGCTTAATTCGCACTTTGAGTATGAATCTTGAGAAGAGTTATAGAGCGTTACTATGAAAAAACTGACTGGATTTATCTGTACGATCCTAGCAACCTGTTTGCTGGTGGTTGCTTGTAACCAAACAAGCGATCAGGTGGTCACACCCTCTGCGACATCAACCACCACTGCAACAACAACGACCGCGCCCCAAAATAGCAGTTCAGGTGGTGGCATCCCGATTGGGATTGCAGTGGCGCAAACCAGTAATGTCGCCTTACTTGGGCAAGAAGAAGTTACTGGCGCTAAAATCGCCGAGAAATATTTTAACGATCGCGGTGGGGTGAATGGCACACCGATCAAGCTGATTTATCAAGATACGGGTGGTGACGAGCAAGGCGCAATCAATGCCTTTAATACTCTGATCTCGCAAAATAAGGTGGTCGGTATTGTCGGCCCGACCCTGTCGCAGCAGGCATTTAGCGCTGACCCGATCGCCGAACGTGCAGGCGTACCCGTACTGGCTCCTTCCAATACAGCCAAGGGAATTCCACAGATTGGCAAGTATATCTCCCGCGTATCTGCACCTGTATCCGTCGTAGCCCCTAACTCTGTAGAAGCGGCAATTAAAATGAAGCCCGATCTGAAGAAGGTGGCAGTGTTTTACGCTCAAAATGATGCCTTTAATAAATCAGAGACGGAAACTTTCCAATCTGTTGTCAAACAAAAAGGTCTAGATTTAGTTACGGTTCAACGCTTCCAAACTACCGATACGGACTTTCAAACCCAAGCCACCAATGCAATTAGCCTCCAACCCGATCTAATTATTATTTCTGGTTTGTCCGCCGATGGTGGCAACCTAGTCAAACAACTGCGGGAACTTGGCTATAAAGGTCTGATCGTTGGTGGAAATGGATTGAATACCTCCAATATCTTGCCTGTATGTAAGGCGCAGTGCGATGGCGTCATCATCGCTCAAGCCTACAGCCCAGAGAATCCCAGCGAAATCAATGTGGCACTGCGTTCCGCCTACATAGAACAAAATAAATCGGAGCAAAAAAAGAAGGAACCACCCCAATTTACGGCGCAGGCTTTTACTGGCGTACAGGTGTTAGTAGAAGCCCTGCGATCGCTAGATAAAAAGACAAAGATCGCCACATTGCCCCTCGATCAACTGCGAACTAAGTTAAATGATGAATTGCTCGTGGGAACCTATCAAACTCCCCTTGGCGAAATTTCTTTTACGCCTGAAGGAGAAATTATTCAAAAGCAATTCTATGTTGCCCAAATCACCATGGAGCCTGATGGAAACAACGGTAAATTCAAATTCTTAAAGTAACGTCAGTTCTGGATAAGGATTTTTGAAAAAAGCCAGCCAACTTGTTGGAACCAAAGAGTTCGATCCCCCTGCCCTATCGGGCATCCCCCTTATCGAAGGGGGACAAGGTTTGATGGATTCTCCCCCATTCTGTAAGGGAGGTTAGGGGGATCAAACCTCAAAACGTAGTCAGAGATTCTTATCCCGAACTCAGGCTAGTCAGATAGATTTGTGTGTCTGCGGGATTTTTAGAAATTCCACATGACGGGATTGTCATCTAAACGATCGGTAACTGTACGCCCGATCGCGTCGATCGCTTGCAGTTCCTCAGCACTGAGAGCAATCTTGGCAGCTTTGGCATTTTGAATTGCTTGGGCGGCATCGCGTGCCCCCACGATCGCATTGGTTTGAGGCTGGGCAATTAACCAAGCCAATGCCAAATTACCTAGGGTGGTTTGATGGCGATCGGCGATCGGTTTGAGTTGTTCTAAAGCTTGAGTCGCTCTGGATAGGTTCTCGCCTTTAAAGAGCTTGTTGGCAGCACGGTGATCGCCCTCAGCAAATTGATGATCGGCTTTAAATTTGCCCGTCAGTAAGCCCTGTGCTAGCGATGAATAGGCAAGAATCGAAATATTCTGTTCGACACAGTAGGGCGTCAAATCTTTTTCGACCTGTCGCCAGAACAGTGAATAGGGCGGCTGGATGCTATCAATGCGTCCGTACTGAGAGGCTTCTTCTAGTTGAGCGCGGGAGAAATTGGAGACCCCGATCGCTCGAATTTTGCCATCTTGTTTGAGTTTATTCAAGGCACTCATGGTTTCTTCGATCGGCACAATCTCACTCTTCCAAGTGCCCGATGGCCAGTGAATTTGATAGAGGTCGATGTAGTCGGTTTTGAGGTTTTTGAGCGATCGCTCGCAAGCTTCTAAAACCAGATCGTATTTTAGATGGTTAGCAAATACCTTGGTGGCATAGACAACGCGATCGCGCACATCCGCTAATGCCTCTGCCACAATCTGCTCGGAATGTCCATCCCCATAAACCTCGGCAGTGTCTACGGTGGTAATGCCAGCCTCAAAGCCACTACGGATTGCCTTGACCGTCTCGCTGTCTTCAATTCCCACCCACATTTTCTTTCCAGCCTGCCACGTTCCCATCACGATCGGGGAAATTAGAAGTTCGGAATTACCTAGCGATCGCTTGTTCATGATGATTATTTTTAAGTTGGGTATTTGAGCGTTGGGTATTTGAGATTACGAACTTTTTTTAGGAACGATATCGATTTTGCCATCTTCGCCAACGGTTAGCTCCATTCCGAGTTTATCGATCTCAATGGCAATATTTTGTAGGGTTTTCTTATCGATTGCTGTCGATAAAACCAGTTTCCATGCCGCAATTTGGGCACTACGCAGGTCACGCTTTTCGCTGAGCCATGCTGCCGATTCTCGCGACCATTGGGCAACATATTTGGTTTCTGAAATCGCATCTGCGCCAAATTTAGCGCGTTCCACCCACTCGGCGGCTTTTAAATAGGATTTTCTGGCTGCCTCGGCATCCCCTAAAAACAACAGCTCATCGGTCGCCTTGCGCCGCCAAACCGTGTAAGCATAGGGTTCCTGTTCGGGAGACAGACTTTCCAAACCTTTGCTATATAGGGCGATCGCCTTGCGTGGGGCAGCCGCAAACATCGACACGCTGGTAGAGAGATAGATATAAATATTCAAAAATCGCGGATTGCGATCGACAATCACTTCAAAATACTTAGGACTGAGGCCAAAACCAGTTTTGTGATCGACTCTTGCCTCATCATCACCAAAGTATTGGAGGAAGCTGACAAAGGCGAAATTGGCAATCATGTTATTAAAGCCTAAGCCTTTGGGAGGAAGGCGACTGAGTAATTGCAGTCGTGCTTCTTCCTGTTTGACAGCTTTTCGATCGGACTCTAGGGTTTGCCCGACAAGGCGTTGATTGAGCTGAGGAAGCTGAAGCGCAAGGGTGGTGGCTAAGCAGACTGCGATCGCTCCAACATTGACGGCAAGGTTAACGAGACGCATGAGTTTTCCTAACCTTTAGACTACGAAGTTCTGAGTTGTAATCTAGTATATTGCCCCCATGAATTGCGATCGCAAGTCGCACCTAATTGCCTCCAACAACAAACGGGTCTTTTTTGAGACTATCCACTAAGGCAGCACTAGGATTGCCATCGGCAGGCGTAAGGGCATAAAAGTTTTGTGCCCGAATTATCGCATTTTTTGTTTCGTTGCTGAGCACGCCATCGGCAGTTCCCGTATAAAATCCCCGTTGGGCAAGTAATTGCTGAAGTTCAGCCACACTATCGCTTCTGGTAAACGGAGCTGTAGTAGTGGGCTGGGTAGTAGCAACAGGTGCGGGCTTAGGCGTTGGTTGAACGACGGCTTGGGGAGTTGACTGTGGGATGGGTTGGATTACAGGTTTGGGAGTAGTCGGAGTAGGAATGGGTTGAGTTGCAGGTTTAGGTGCTGATGGGGGGTGAGACTCTAAAGCCGCGATCGTAGCAGAACCAGCAATACCATCGGTTACAAGACCGTAGGCTTTTTGCGCTGCAATAATCGCAGCCCTTGTGCGGGGGCCAAGGATGCCACTGGTGGGCCCATCATAAAATCCGCGATCGCGGAGCAAATTCTGTAAATTCGCAATACTCTCGCTACTTGTCGTGGATACGCCAACTTTTGAGTTGTTACTGACAGTAGGCGTTGTGCTCGTCGGAGTTGGGGATGTCGGCTTGGTTGAAACTGTGCTGCTAGACGCAGTTCCCCGTTTTAAGGCGGCTAAGGTCTGAGTACCGGCAATGCCATCAGGGGTCAAACCATAGGATTTTTGGGCAGCAATCACAGCGGCCTTTGTCTGATTGCCCATAATGCCATCGATCGCCCCTGTATAAAATCCCCGCGAGGCCAAAAGCTTTTGTAACTCGGTCACGCTAGCGTCACTGCTCGTGGCTTGGCTGGGGCTACCTGCTTGTAATGCAGCTAAGGTTTGAGCACCCGCAATACCATCGGGGGTTAACCCATAGGCTTTTTGAGCGGCAATCACGGCGGCTTTGGTCTGATTGCCCATAATGCCGTCGATCGCCCCCGTATAAAAGCCGCGATCGCTCAGCAGTTTTTGTAAAGCGATCGCATCACTCCCTGAAATGTTGGTCGTGGTTGGGGCAGAGTCCGTCTCAAGGGCAGTTAAGGTTTTAACACCCGCAATGCCATCGGGCGTTAGGCCATAGTGTTTCTGAGCCGCAATCACAGCGGCTTGGGTCAAAGGCCCGTACTTACCAGTAATCGGCCCAGTAAAAAAGCCGCGATCGCTCAGCAGTTTTTGGAGGTTAATTACAGAGGATTCAGAATCGCTGCTTACATTTGATGGCGTAGAGCGACTCTCTAAAGCTGCCAAGGTTTGAGAACCTGCAACCCCATCAGGATCTAGCCCAAAAGACTTTTGAGCTTTGATAATCGCTTCTTTGGTTGCTGCCCCTTTAACCCCATCAATAGGCCCTGGATCGAAGCCGTTGTTTGCTAATAACGTTTGGACATAACGAATATCTGAGTTTGCATTTTGTGGCTTAGCCGATGCACCTGCTACCGAACCTAGATTTGCGACGACAGCAAGTGCTGCAAAGGTAACACATAGACCAACTTTAGAAGATGAAGCCGATCTAGCGATCGCATCGATACCTGCGCAGTCAAGGGGAGGAGCAATGTCAATTCCTTGTTCGAACTGCGTTTGGGTTAATTCACTGTGAAGATAGGCTGCGAGTTCCATAGTGTTTTGTGCATTCTAAATTGGACTTTTACAGAAATTTGGATATAGAAATTTGGAATTGAGGGAAAGCCTTTTAAGGAGGAAATGGTTTAAGCATAGAAATCTCTGTTTATGGAGTTTATGGACTCAGGTTTGTAAGAAACGTCAGGAATGATTGCGTAAATTCACCATTTACGACAAATCCATAGGCTGCCTGTGCGTCCATAATGGCGGCTCTCGTCTGGACATCTAACTTTCCATGCATACTGCCTTCATAAAAGCCCTTTTGCTGCAATTGTTTCTGTAGGCTAACCACCTCCTCTGGCGAAGCAGGAGTAGAAGGTAGCTGCTGTGGGGGAGCAGTCGTTGTTTTTGTGCCCACTTGGAGTGACGCGAGCAGGGCTGAATCTACCAACCCATTTACAGGTAATCCATAGGCTCTTTGTGCCTTCAAGATCGCCTCGGTGACAGCACTTCCCTTTACCCCATCAATGGGGCGATCGTAGAACCCCCGCATTTTGAGCAGAAGTTGCAGCGCTGAAATTGCTTCGCGATCTAGCTCTGGGGTGATACTTGGTTTGTTCGTTTCTTTAGTTTTACTAGCATCTGGGCTAGGATTTGGATTTTGGGGGACAGCTTCAGGGGTAGGTGAGGCGGCTACATTGGTTGCTGCATCACCTCTAAGGGCAATCAGGGTCTGCGTACCTGGAATGCCATCAACAGCTAGCCCACCATGTTTTGCCTGAAATTGCAAAATCGCTGCTTGAGTAGCTGGGCCATAAACGCCATCAATATCCCCAGGCGAAAATCCTCGCTGCGCCAATAAAGTTTGGATCTCAGTCATGTAGGTTGTATTACAGAGATAAATCGGGTTACAAAAGGTCACCTCGGCAACAGCTTTGGCTGTATTAAGATTGGGAGCGATTCCCCCAAAGGGGATGCATTCTGCCGCGCCGAGAAACACAAATGTTGGAATCAGTCCAGTCCGAACCAACTGTTTTACAAAAATGCTTGTATTTTTTAAGGGGTCATGTTGAGTAGGCTCCCAGTCTGTTGACTGTGTAGCTTGCTCGTGTGCCAAGGCATCAGAGAGATAGGCTGAAAATTCCATAGCAGTTGACTAGCCCTGTATCTATCCATTTTAATGACTTTTTAGGACTTTTAGTGACATTTGGTATGATATTTTTTATGGTTTTGCCATAAAAAACTTTTAATTAGACGATTGCAAGCTGGAAAAAGTTCAAGGATGCTATGATATTCGTTGGAAATTTTTAGTGGTTGAGTTTAACGACTAAATCAATTCCTCTCTTTGCCGATGTAGCACAGTGGTAGTGCAGCTGATTCGTAATCAGCAGGCCGCAGGTTCAAATCCCGTCATCGGCTTTTAAGCTCAAACGTAAATATAGGTTTTAAAAACTTAGGTTTTTGTTTTTGATTTTCTAGAACCTTTACTCTGTATAACTGGTATAAAACTGGATTAAAGGCATAAAGGTCGTGGATCGCAATCAGCAGACCACATATTCAGAAAATACAAGATAACCACAGCACAACAGTTAGACATTGATTATGTATTTAGACGTTGATTATGTATTGAATTCCGATCGCGATCGCGACCTTTTACGTGTTGCGCCAAACATGACGAACCCGTAAGAGTTTGATAGGCTAGTAGTCTTAAGAGTTTTCTTTGTGTTTTTGGCAAAATCTCACTTTAGTTACTAAACGTACTATCTAACCCCTATGGCCAGTTCTAAGAAAGAAGTTTCTGATCCCAGTTCTAAGAAAGAAGCTCCAGAGAATCAAGACATCCTCCCAACCGAAACGATAACCAAAGATTCTAAGACCGAAAATTCCGAGCCAAAATCTTCTGGATCGAAACACTCTGAGCCCCAAATAACTGGCACAATAGAAACGCTTTTAGAAAGTCAGTCCGAAATAGCCGAATTATCCGCAGAAAATCGACAAGAATATTTCTTTAATCGCGAACTGAGCTGGATTGCTTTTAACCAAAGAGTTTTGCATGAAGGGCTCGATCGCCGCACACCACTTTTGGAACGCGTCAAATTTTTCTCGATCTTTAGCTCTAACCTAGATGAGTTTTTTATGGTGCGCGTGGCTGGCGTCAAGCACAAAATTGCCGATCAACCAGACTCTTTCTCCGATGATGGGTTAGCTCCAGAAGCACAAATGAAGGCAATTCACAAAGCCCTCGTTCCACTGGTAAAACAGCAGCATCAAAGTTTTGAAAAGAAACTACGACCCGAACTTGCCAAGTCAGGGATTCATTTACTCGACTACAAGGATATCGACAAGAAACACCAAAAGCACTTGCAACAATACTTTCAAGAAAAACTCTTCCCAGTTCTTACTCCTCTTGCGGTCGATCCTGCCCATCCTTTTCCCTATATTTCTAATCTCAGTCTCAGTCTTGCGGTGGTAGTTCAGGATGACGAAACCAATGAGAAGTTTTTTGCAAGGGTCAAAGTCCCCCATTTGCTCCCGCGTTTCGTTCCCATTCCCGATACGAGCAATCATACCTTTGTGCCGTTAGAACAGGTGATTGCCCATAATCTCGATGCTCTTTTCCCTGGCATGTCGATTTTAGAATATTATCCCTTCCGAATTACTCGCGATGCCGAACTTGACATTGAAGAAGATGAAGCTGATGACTTAATTTCAGCGTTGCAAGCAGAATTGCGAAAGCAAAAATTTGGACCTGTAGTTCGCTTAGAAATCACCGATCGCGCTCCCAAAGAACTTCGCAGGAAATTGATCGAGCAATTGGGAATTAGCGAAGATGATGCCTACGATATTCCGGGCCTTTTGGGTTTGGGGGACTTAATGGCTTTGGTGAGCCTACCTTTGCCCGACTATAAAGACAGATCTTGGAAGTCTACAAGTCATCCTCGCCTAAAAAAGTTGGAAGCGAATGATGGTGACATCAATATTTTTGATGTGATCCGTCAAGGTGATTTTTTGGTGCATCATCCCTATCAGTCCTTTACCACAACCGTGCAGCGATTTATCGAAGCGGCGGCCGCTGACCCTGATGTACTGGCAATTAAGCAAACTCTATACCGTACGTCGGGAGATTCTCCGATCGTGCATGCGCTGATCAAAGCTGCTGAGAATGGAAAGCAGGTGGCGGTGCTGGTAGAACTCAAAGCGCGTTTTGATGAAGCAAACAACATTCTCTGGGCGAGAAAATTAGAGAATGCAGGGGTGCATGTGGTCTACGGACTCAAGAACCTCAAAACCCATACCAAAACGGTGTTGGTCGTGCGACAAGAAGGCGATCGCATTGTGCGCTACGTTCACATCGGCACGGGGAATTACAACCCAAAAACCGCCAGATTTTACAGCGATTTAGGACTATTTAGCTGTCGAGAAGAGTTGGGTGCCGATCTGACGGAGTTATTTAACTATCTCACGGGCTATTCTCGACAACGCATCTATCGGCGTTTATTGGTTGCGCCTGTGAATATGCGTTCTCGATTCGCCCAGTTGATCGAACGAGAGATCGAGCATCAAAAGAAGGGCTATGCTTCCTACATCATTCTCAAGATGAATTCCCTCGTCGATCCAGAGCTGATTGCTTTACTCTATAAAGCTTCGGAGGTAGGCGTACATATCGATCTAATTGTGCGTGGCGTTTGTTGTTTGCGGCCTGGTGTGCCGGGGCTAAGCGATCGCATTCGGGCAATCAGTGTAATTGGCAGATTTTTGGAACACTCGCGTATCTTCTATTTCAGTAATGGCGGCAAAGAAGAAGTGTTTATCGGTAGTGCTGACTGGATGCCCCGCAATCTAGACTCTCGCGTAGAAGTTGTCACACCCCTTGAAGAGCCAAGTATTGTGCAGGAATTAAAGCAGATTTTAGAAATCATGCTGGCAGATAATCGTCAGGCATGGGATTTACATCCTGATGGGACTTATACACAACGTCACCCCAAAGAAGATGAACCAGAGCTAAGTTCGCAGCGTCATTTTATGTCTCAATGTCGTGCTGACTTTGCCTAGTAGCAAAGGCTTTACCCCACAGGTAAAAGGCATGGTTTCTAATAGACTTGTTTGGAAATAATAGATAATAACAAAACAGTTAGAAGGCGAGAT
>NZ_JAZBJZ010000136.1:0-13249 GCF_036349135.1 Tumidithrix elongata BACA0141 | reverse complement strand
GAAGTATTCTTTGCTTCATCAGACCCCGTTGCATTTCATCCTTGAATTGGCCCTTCAATTGCTGGCAGTTATCTTGAAGCTGCTAGAGTTTGTCTTGATCGACATCATATTTCACCCAAAGAATTTACGTTAGAAAATGATAGAGTTGAATCTATAGCAAAAGTAGAATGGGAAGTAGCTGATAATAGGATTCAAGCTGCTTGGGCGAATGTTGATGATGCAACAAGAGATGGAGCATACGCACTTGCAATTGCTGCAACAGAACTTTTGAGAGGAATGGTTGCTATACGTCGTGCTGCGACAAGAACTGGTGCTGATTATTACATTGCTTTAGCCGATCAAGATTTAGAGGATTTAGAGAATTGTTTTAGATTGGAGGTTTCAGGAACAAACTTGGATAAAACAGAGGTTAAAAGACGACTCCGCATAAAGATTGATCAAACAGAAAGAGGCAATAGTAATCTGCCCGCTTTAGTAGCTATAGTTGGATTTAAAGTACAGTTAGTTTTACTTCATACAGTCAATGAGGCATCATGAGTTGGTTAATGCATCATACTCGTAGTGAAGAGTATGCAAGCCAAGCGGAAGAGTTTTTAAAGCAACAAGAGATTTCGCGTGCTAATGAACTCTATTGTTTGGCTGCTGAAGCAGAAGTAATTGCACTAGAAAATCTTGATTGTAGTAAAACGCGAACTATTGGTATAACAGCTGTAAGCGCCGTATCTCTGTTTTACAAGTCACATATATTTACAAGGGCAAAACAAATTGCTCATAAGTGGTTGTCTACTGACTTTTTGCCAGAATTTGCTATTGAAGAATTAGAACAAATTTTGCAAGACATCCGATATAAAGAGACTCTTGCAAAATCAGGTATTCAGTTTATTGATGGTGAGGTGTTG
The DNA here is from genome assembly GCF_036349135.1 of Tumidithrix elongata BACA0141. Taxonomy (NCBI): domain Bacteria; kingdom Bacillati; phylum Cyanobacteriota; class Cyanophyceae; order Pseudanabaenales; family Pseudanabaenaceae; genus Tumidithrix; species Tumidithrix elongata. The sequence continues at coordinate 12,350 of NZ_JAZBJZ010000136.1, read as the reverse complement.
GTTTCTGTTAGTGGCGGTGAAATATTATATGGTGCCGCTCCATTAGATCTTGTTTTGGACAGAGTAGAAAAGATTAGAAATATCTTTTATCGCACAACAGAATTTCTACTAGATATGGAACTAAGAAAACGTGGCAAACCAAATTCGTCAGTAAAGAGTCAGTGCGATCCGTGGTTATTACAGGCTGCTCCAGGAAGTTATCAGTTTGCGGTGCGAGTTCGTAAACCACAAGATCAGCTGAGTATACCTGGCTTACCTGATGCTGCATTACGTGTAGAACAAATCACTAAAAAGTTCCTTGAAATCATTAGAGCAACAACACAAGATCCAGAAGGAGCATTAACAGAAGTTGTTCCTCAAGAAGAATATCGAGAGACTTTTCTGAAGTTAACTCGTGAGCTTGCCCCACCGTCAACAGGAAACTCTTTCAGTAAAATGGAAATAAAATCGACTAATGATATTGAATCACGTCCAGTAATTCTTAGCACAGATACTCGTGAAGTTATTAAACATGCTTTGAAGAAAACAGAGTCTTTACCTCAAGAACTCCCCGACCACAAAATTATTGAATTGCGGGGAACATTGCGAGGTCTACAGCTAGATAATGATTGGATTGAAGTTAGTGTTAATGGTAAAAGTGAAATGATTTATGATGCCAAAGAAGAAATTGATGATGTAATTGGACCTATGGTAAATCGTCGAGTTGTAATAGAAGTTGTTGAAAGATTCGATAAGCCAGTTGATAAAAGATATTATCTCCGTGACATTCAACTTGAAGAAAATTTACAATAAAGTTGTGTCGTTCTTCAAGCCAGAAAGTTTATAACCTGCTTAAATTTAAATTACTTGAAGATTACCTAAAAATATGAAAAGCAATGTGTTGTGTTACTAAGAGTAGCAGGAATATCGCCAGACATGACCTATTCTCTCTCAGCCTCCAAACTGCAAACCTATCATCGTTGCGCTAAGTCCTATCACTTTCGTTACGAGCAGGGCATCAAAAGTGCCGCCTTCTTTGGTTCGGCAGCCTTGGGCACATCCCTCCATCAAGCCCTCGCGCAGATTTATCGAGACTGGCATTACCAAACACCCCTTCCTGACCTGACATGGATTAACGCCTGCTGGTCAGACAACAGTAAAGGACTCAGCGACGCCCAAGCCGAAGAAGGACAGCAGATTTTACAGGGATACTACGAAAGTTTTATTGCCAATCAACCCGCGATCGCCAAACCCGTCGCCGTCGAAGGCAAAGTACAGGGGCATCTCCAAGTCAGCAATTTAGAATTTTCGCTGATCGGGCGCTTTGACCGCCTAGATTGGTACGAAGACGGATTGGAACTGATTGACTACAAAAGCACCAAAGAAACCAAACTCCCAGAGCCTGCTGAATTGGATTTACAGATGGGGCTGTATTATCTAGCACTAGAGCAACGATATCAGCAAAGCCTCAAGCAACTCAGTTTGATCTTTTTACGCACGGGTGAGAAAGTCAGCTTTCGCGCTACACCAGAGCAGAGCCAGAGAGTCTATCAAATGATTAGCGAACTCGCGATCAAGCTTCGCAGCGATGAAGAATGGGAACCCTCGGTTGGGAAACACTGCGATCGCTGTACCTATGTCAAATATTGTCCCGCCAAGCAAACCAATCCCGAACCCGTACCGAGTGGAGGGAAAGCCAGCAAGCAACTACAGTTGGTCTTAAATCTCTAAAAAAGTGTTGCGAAAAATCTATTGTTCGTAACAAGCTGCGATCGTGACTACTTCTTATACATATCCTTAGTCCCAGAAGCGCACTCCATCATCCCTTCCCCCACAACAATCGGAACAGGTGGCTCAGATGTCCCCCGCGCATTTGTTTCACAGAGAATCGCTAAAGTTGTAACGTCAGTCGAATCTGGAATCACACTTAGCCAAACTGCACCGATATAGCTCTTGAGTTCTGGACTTTTTGATTGCCCAATTTGAATGGCAATCTGGGGAGCATTCATCGTCTTTATCGTTTTACGCGAACTATCCACATAGGTGCGATACCTATAGTTGCCAGTATCAGTTTTTATGCCTAAACCAAGGACATCAATGCGATCGCTAAACCGCTCATACTCTGTGTAATAAGCCTGTTGCCCCCTGTTGAGTGCACCCGTATAGGCTTTTGCTTCTGCCTGTCCAATTTTTCTTGATTGATTCACAAATGGAAAGGTGTTGCTTGGCTTACTACTGCTCGCCTTTGGCGAGAATAGATTTCCGATGCCGTAAAAAGCGATCGCTAAAACAAGTGTGGAGCAAGAGCTAATCAATGCCCATTGCCAAGAGGAAAATTTGGAAGAAGTTTTAGAAGTCATTGTCAGTTGCTTGATTAACAGTAGTTCGATCGATTTATAGTGGATAAACTAAGTCTAAAACCATTTGACGGTTTGGTACGGTCTGAGTTATCTATTCTTTATTGATTTGAGTGTAGGGACAATTCATGAATTGTCCCTACACTCCATACAGAGAAAATCTCTCATGGAGCGAATAGGATCGCCATAGGAGCAAGAGTTCTAGTCTTTCCTTCCTTTAAGCCAGAAGGTTAGCATTTCGCCTCTACCTTTAATCGCGATCGCACCGCGTTCCTCCAATTGATATTTGTCCTTCAAGCGCAGATAGGTTGCTTCCGTCACTTGAATGTTTCCCGCTAATCCATGGGATTCCATACGGCTGGCAATATTGACCGTATCGCCCCAGAGATCGTAGATAAACTTATTTACCCCAATCACCCCAGCCACCACCGCACCCGTATTGATACCAATACGCATCGAGAGATTGCCAGAGAGTTCGGGAAAATTGGAATTCATATTAAAGTCATCGATCGCCTTGAGCATATCCAGTGCCATATCCGCGATCGCCTCGGCATGATCGTCTCTGGGTGTAGGCAAACCACCCACAACCATATAGGCATCCCCAATGGTTTTAATCTTCTCTAAACCATGCTGATCGGCAAGGCGATCGAAGACAGAAAAAATTTGATTGAGTACACCCACCAAATCAACTGGAGATATTCGCGAACTCATATCGGTAAAGCCAACGATATCTGCAAATATAATGCTGACCTCGGCAAAACTGTCTGCAATCGAGGTGGGGTCTAGCTTTAAACGATTGGCGATCGCTTCTGGCAAAATATTTAACAACAATTGCTCAGATCTTTCCTTCTCATGCTGTAATTCCGCTGTGCGCTCGGCAACCTTCTGTTCGAGGGAATGATATAGCTCTGATAGTTCCGAAGACATTTGATTAAAGGTTGTCGCCAATACCCCTAATTCGTTCTGTGCTTGAATTTCCACATGGGTATCAAGATTTCCTGAGCGAATTTGCTCGGCAGCAGCAGTGAGCTGTTGCAGAGGTTTCACAATGCGTCTAGCAAATAGAAAGCCAACGCCCACAGTCACACCAGTCGCAAGAGTTAGCGCCCCTGCCATCGTCCAGATCAAATTGCGAATCGGTGCGTAGGCCTCTGCTGTTGGAAGCTCGACGATCACCGCCCAACCTACACTACGAACGGGCGCGATCGCACCTAAAACCTCTTCGTCCTTTAGCCCTCGATAAACCGTAACAGGTTGGAGGTCGGTATCTAAGTCAGTGAGCGCTTTGATAAAAGGGCGATCGGAAATATCCTGTAAAGCTAGCGGTTCGTTTGCCGATCGCTGTTTGGCAATTAAGACATTACGATTGTCGATCGCGTAGGTATAACCCGTTGCGCCCACCTCGGTTTGCGAGAGCACAAAGTCAAGAAACCGCAGATTCACCTTCGCAAGTAAAACACCATCGACTTCATCCTTTTCGTTACGAATTGGGACAGCGATCGTCGTTACTAAGCGCTGAATTTTGGGATCGATAGAGACTGTATCCACAGAATCTTCGCTCCGTTTAAACGCACGAATAAACAAAGGAGAACTGGCAAGGTTTCCCATTTTTACCTCTCCATAGGGAGATACAACCGCCACAGGCTCGCCTTGACGATTGACGATCGCCACAACTTCGTAGGCATCATTATGCCGAATTAAGCCTTCGATCAGGGTCTGCTGCGTTTCTACTGGTAAACTGCTCAAGCCTCTTACCCTAGCCAAATAACCGAGTTTGCGTTGCAGGTCGTCCATATAGGCATTGATCTGTTCGGCAGCCGTTTGCGATCGCGCCTGTTGTAAACGATTTGACTGCTTGAGTTGGGTGCGAAAGCTTGAGTAAATCAGAATTCCCCCCGTACTCAGCAAACTGACGGCGACCAAAAGCACTAAACCATAGCGGAGTTGGTTAGCGATCGAAACTCGAATCGAACGAAAAGGATTTTTCCAAATTGCCATACGCATCCGTTAAAGCACAATATCAAGCTTTCCAATCAGAATATCGTTACGAACCTTGTTAAACCTTTCCTCTTGCTCTGGAGTCAGAGAACCGCGAAAAGGGGCAAATCGCAACGCTTTTTCTTTTAGACCAAATTTGTAGAGTTTTCCTTCCCAGCGACCTCTTTGAGCCAAGTCTGCGGTGTTTGTCACGAGTGTAGATACATCTGAAATCACACTGGTAATAACCTTATTTGGCGCAGCATAGTACTGATCTTTCGTCCAGCCGATCGCAAACACATCAGGCTGACTTGCCACAGCTTTAATTACTTCCTCATTGTGATCTAAATTAATGATGATGAGGTCAGCACCCGCAGCGATTTGCTTGAGCGCTACTTTAGAAGCTTTATCGGTATCTGTCCATGTATATAAAAACTCGACAATCACTTCGGCTTTGGGGTTTGCTGCCTTAGCTCCGCGTTCTAAAAATCCTGCTTCTTCTTTATTGGCGGGATAGGGAAATCCTGTTAGGTAGGCAATGCGATTGGTTTTGGTCTTTAACCCCGCCACAAAACCCGCTAAATAGCCTGATTCGCTCACCCGCGAGACTACTGCTCCTAGATTGCGGTTATTGCCTGGGTGACCCGTCGTAATCGCAAATTTCGTGCGAGGGAATTCCTTCGCCGCTGCTTCAGCAGCAGCAATAAACTCACCCCCATGAAAAACAATAAAGTCAAAGTTTTGCTTGGCAAATCGTCTGGCAGTGGCAAGCGCATCACGATCCGCAATCTTGGGGGCAAAATCAACGGTGGCTTTATATCGTTTTTCAAGCACCTTTAGACCTTCATAACCCGCTTGACTCCAACTATGGTCGTCGATTACACCCGGTAAAACGATCGCAGCTCGAAACTGATTCCCCGTGTCTATATTTACTTTTTCTGCAATTTCATCATCGAGCCACATGCAATTTGTCAACAGCACAGCAATCAGCGCTGCAAGCGCGATGATGATTTGAGAAGCCCTATTCTGCACGCGCCCTCCTTGCCAAACAGGTAATACAGCAAAGCCTCATCGATTTTAAGCGATATAAAGTCTGATTTTACCCAGATTGGAACGAAATTTACAGCGACAGGGGCTTAATTCCTGCTTTTCTCTTCTGTACCCTCTGCACAAATAAGTTCGTTATTTCTCAAAATAGGCGCAGGAGGTTTACCTAGACTGGGCGCGATCGCTTGGCATAGAATTTGTATGGAATGCTCCTCCCCATAGCTATTTTTAGCGATCGCAGTAGCACCAACAACACTTCTGAGAAGAAGGTAGTACCTTTGCTCATTCCATTCAAAAAAGCCATATCGCCACTTTCTCAGGGCATAGGGTTGATTTGGGATAGCATAGCTCAACGCAAAGCTTTTTTCGTCAAGAACTTCAAGGCTATAAGTATAGTTGAGCGTTCTTTCTTGAATTCCAATGCCTAAATCGTTATATTTTCGAGAAAATCGTTTGTTCTCACCAAAAAAATAATCTTGAGCTTTATTGATATTACTAACATCGCTTCTAGCTTCAGCTAGAGGTTCATGATGAACAATGCAAAGAATTCCTGCCTGACAGGCGAAGTCATGAAGCCAATATAAATTAACCAACAGCACACCCAAACCAATCAGTAATATCCCAATCCCAATACATCCAGATTTTTGATTGCTCATTACAAATTACGACGCAACGCGTCTTAACCTTCAAATTACTTATAAAATCAGGTTACCCAGAAATACAGTAGCGATTGCGTCCTGATTGTTTGGCTTGGTAGAGAGCTTTATCTGCAAGCGAAATTGGAACTTGTAAAGAAGACGTGTATTGTGGCACAACACAGGAAATCCCCAAACTCAGAGTAATGCAATCGCTAACTAAAGATTTGGCATGAGGTAAGGCAAGGCGATAGATTTCTGCCAAGATTGCCTCAGCAACTTTGCTCGCTCCTTCGGCTGACGTATAGGGCAAGATGATTACAAACTCCTCGCCGCCGTACCTTGCAACTAGATCGGTGGGACGATTGACCACACGACATATACTATGAGCAACTTGCCGCAAACATTCATCGCCAAGGGGGTGACCATAGTGGTCGTTATAGAGTTTGAAGTGATCGACATCAGCCATAATCAGAGCTAAAGGTTTTTGTTGCAGTGCCAAAACTTGCCATTGCTGCTGCCAATATTCATCAAAGCGACGGCGATTGGCAACTCCCGTTAAACCATCTATGGTGGCTAGCTGGTGCAATTTTCTATTGGCATCCTCTAGCTCGATCGCAGTTCTTTCGGCTTCAGTGCGCGCAAGTTCTAAAGCCATATTCTGTTGCTGCAAAAGTTCGAGTTGCTCCTTCTCTTTAGTAAGCAATCTTGATTGAGCGATCGCAATACCCACTTGATCGGCAAGCTGACTCAGCAAATTGATTTCAAAAGATTCCCAATGTCGCGGAGCAGAACACTGATGAGCAATCAAAAGCCCCCATAATTGCTCTTTTTCAATGATAGGAACCACCAAATTTGCCTGTACCTGGAAACGGGCTAAGAGCTGTTGATGACATTCACTGAGGTCTGAGTCAGCGATATTATCAACGATCAGTTTGCGACCCCGTTGGTAATCTTGCCATAGACCTGATTGAAAGCAAGTATCTTTAATCTCAATTCCAAGAGAAGACATCCATTGAGAATCTACTGATTCCACTTCTACCGTACCATGCCAATCAGGCAAAAAACGATAAATCAACACGCGATCCACACCCAGGAATTTGTGGATTTCAGTCACAGCAGTGTTGAGAATTTCTGAAAGATCTAGAGACTGACGAATGCGAAGAGCCAAACCTGAGAGGATCAACATTTGCCAGTTCTGCTTGAGCAACTGCCGCTCCGTCTTCTGATTTTCAATAAATTGTCCGATTTGTCTGCATATGTCATCCATAACCGCAGAGAACTCATGATTTGGCTGCTGACGCTTACAGCTAAATAGCGTAATTACAGCTAAAACTAACTCATTCTCCCCTGTGACAGGAAAGCAAAACGCATAGTTTAGACCTAATTTTTTTACAACTTCTGGGTTGCGAAAGTTTTGACATTGGTCAATTTCAACCCACTTAGCCGTTCTCTCTGCCCATACAGAGCCGATCAAACCCGAACCATATTCGATCGACATCATACTATGGGTTTTGATCAGATCGGTTGCTTCAATTTCTGGTATGACATGACTTGCCATAAGTTGTAAAACTTCAGGATATGTATTGACCAGCCATAGTTCACCTACATCCCAAGACAACTTTTCGCAGAGGGTCTGAAGTATCCTTGTGATAGATGCTTCAAAACTCGTTGATTCGGCTAAGACCGTAGCAATTTTATGGGCAACTAATAGCTCTTCGCTTTCTTTATCTTTGGTAATATCATCCGCGATACCAGCAATGCGATAGGTTTCTCCCAACTCATTGCGAATTGGGAAAGCTCGGTCTCGAATCCATCTTACCTCTCCGTCTGGGCGCAGAATCCGATAGACTTCGTTAAACTCCCCTGTAAATTGTTTAGGCAAAGCTGCCAAAATCCGATCGCGATCTTCTGGGTGAATAGACTCTATCCAAGAAGAGATTGATTGATAAACTTTATCTTTGGAATCACCCCAGATTGCCTCATAAGCGGGTGATATATAGACAATTTGTTGATGCTGAATATTCGTCATCCAGAAAACACTCTGAATATTTTCGGCAAGTTGCCGAAAATATTCTTGACTCTGTTGTAAAGCAGAGGTTCTTTCTCTGACCCGTTCTTCTAGCTCTTCAGTTAATTGATTGAGTTCTTGATTTTGCGATGCTAAGGTTTGTGTTAACTGCCGAAGCTTCAAATGAAGTTTGACCCTTGCCAAGACCTCTTCTTGTTGAAAGGGCTTCGTGATGTAATCTACAGCGCCTAAGTTCAATCCAGTCAGCTTATCCACCGTGTCTGACAAAGCCGACATAAAGATTACAGGAATATCTTTTGTCTGTTCGTTTTCCTTAAGCCGACGACAGACTTCAAAGCCATCAATCCCCGGCATCATGATATCCAACAAAATTAGATCGGGAGCTTGAAGGTTAACCTGCTCGATCGCATTGATTCCATCCACCTCAACCCTTAGATTGTATCCCTCGCTGCTCAAAGCCCGATAAAGAACTTCAAGATTGTTGGGATTATCATCAACGATGAGAATAGTAGTGAAGTTTGGAGTAGTCACGATCTGTGTTAGTCGGGGATAGGTTTATCTTAATTCACATCACAGGGGAGCGCAATGCCATCAATCATAACCTCTGAATCGCTTGTTACCTTACAATTATCTTATAAAAATATTGAAAATTATTCAGAAATACAGTAGCAATTTCGTCCTGATTGTTTTGCTTTGTAAAGTGCGATATCAGCATTGGAGATTGGGGTTTGTAAAGAAGTCGTGTATTGTGGAACGATGCAGGCAATACCTAAACTGAGCGTGATGCGATCGCTTACGGTCGATGTGGCATGAGGTAGGGCAAGACGATGGATTTCAGCAGCGATCGCATCAGCAACCTTAATCGCTCCTTCCATAGATGTATAGGGTAAGATCAGGGCAAACTCTTCACCTCCATAGCGGGCAACTAGATCGGTGGGACGGTTCAAAATCAGACTCATGCTGCGAGCGACTTGGCGCAAACATTCATCGCCTAACAGATGACCGTAGTGGTCGTTATAGAGCTTAAAGTGATCGACATCAGCTAAAATCAACGACAAGGGCTTTTGTTGTTGCGCTAACATTTGCCATTGCTGCTGCCAATATTCATCAAAGCGGCGACGATTGGCAACCCCTGTTAAACCATCCATCGTTGCTAGCTCTAACAATTTTCGATTAGCGGTCTCTAACTCAGCGGTTCGCTCTGCTATTTTGGTTTCGAGCGTTTGCATATGTTCTTCAAGCTGAAGTTGGGTGCGTTGCAAGTGGACGAGGGTATTGGCTAGCTCAATCTTTTGCTGAGCGATCGTAGTAATGTCTCGATAGGAACGCAGGGCAGCAACCACCGTTGTTAGCAGCTTTTGACGAGTTAGTTCTACTTTAAATTTATAGTCATTAATATCATATTTGAGGATAACGGATTCCTCGGGAGCCTCCCCAGGATGCCCTGTACGCAAAATAATTCTCACTTGCTGATTGTTAAGTTCTTCTCGAATGAACTTAACAACTTTTAGTCCAGCGTCATTGCTCTCCATGACGACATCCAACAAAATCAAGGCCACATCAGGATGCGCGTGGGTAATTAAGTTTTTGCATTCCTCCCCAGAGTATGCCGAAATAAAAACTAGCGGTTTGCCTTCAAATCTAAATCTCTTAAGGGCTAGCTTTGTTGCCAGATGGACATCGGGTTCGTCATCGACAACGATGACTTTCCATATCCCCGTTGCTGTTGTGTCCATATCCGAGTCAAACAGATCTGGATAACTGTCTTCATCCTCATCCCTAAAACAGATCCGATCGTCCAAGGTATCAAGAGAAATTTCTCTATCCTTATGCGATGCCGTTGCTTGTTTTAATTTAGAGACAAATATTTCAGGCATTAATTTTTGAATGAGTAATCATTATTAATTGTAGTATTTTCGCACAAAAATCAGGATAACCCTGCAAAATAGGAATTGTGTCCCTGCCTATTTTAAAATCCCCCCGTTGCCCAGTTTGAAAGAGCGATGAAGTCTCAAGCTATCCTACTAGCATGAATCATAAGCTAGGTCTAGCAAAGAATACATCATCTCGAAGGTTCACCCGATTGGGTGAATCAGTCGCTCTAAACCGATTTAAAACTAAATTAAGAACCAACGGAAAAGGGAAGATAGATCGTAAATTGGGAGCCTTTACCGACTTCGCTTTGAACGTTAATTTTTCCCTGCAATTTTTGGGTCACTAAGTTATAAGCAATGTATAACCCCAAGCCTGTACCACCTTTCTCTCGTGCGGTGGTAAAAAAAGGTTCAAAAACCTTACTTAAAACTTCTTTAGGCATACCACCCCCATCATCGCAATAACGAACGATCGCTTGGTCATTTCGTCGCAGAACGTCAAATTTTAGATGACCTCTTTCGTGAGGTAAGTAAGCATGAATCAATGAGTTTGTGACCAAGTTTGTGACCACTTGCGCTAAAGCGCCGGGATAACTTTGAACTTCTAAGTCGCGATCGCCATCAACCGTAATGCGGTGCAACGTCTGTTTAAATTGAGGAGATAGACTGACAATCACCTCTTCTAAATACTGTTTGACATTAAATAAACGTTTCTCCAGACTAGATTGATCGACCGCAACTTGTTTGAAACTTTGTACCAACTCCCCCGCTCGCGTTAAGTTACTCAAAATTAATTGCGTACTATCCTGAGCGGTTTCTAGATAATCTGCCAGATGCGATCGCCTGAGTTGCCCTGATGCGATCGCTAGAAGTAATCCCTGCGTTTCATCCATCAAGGTGGAAGCTAGGGTAATACTCGTGCCCACAGGCGTGTTAATTTCATGGGCAACCCCTGCGACCAGACCACCCAAGGCTGCCATTGTCTCTACTTCAACGAGTTTATCCTGCATCAGGGTCAATTCGTTGAATGCCCGTTCCAAATCAAAGCTCTTTTTCTCTAGAATCCCCTGGTATTCCTCTAGTTCAGAGATAATTCGTTTAAGGACAGATTCTTTATTGCGATTTGTCTCTTCAAGCCTGACCCGATCCGCTTCCGATCGCTCTAGCTTCTTTTTGAGGATCCGAATTTCTTTATTAAACTGTTTAATCTCAGTATCACGGTCGTCTGAAAGCATAGAGCGTTATCGACTGCCAAGCAGTAAGGTTACAAACGTTGTATTGTGAAAGAAAGTTTGTCCAAAAGGCTCAAGGGGAGCAATTTCCCCATAGGTATAAAAGCCACAATTTACGATGGGAAGTTTTGCGCTTTGAGCGATCGCGCTGTATTCTTCATGGGTTCGCGTTCCCATTACGATTCTGCGCCAAGCACAGGAAAAGAACAACGCCGCGACTGGTTCCTTCCCTGGATAGGAACTCAAGGCATCGGCATAGGAGGTTTGAGAAGCAAGAATAATATCTTCGAGGGAAGCATCGGTAATTTGAACCGTTGAATGTTCTGGCACATCGCCAAGCATGGTAATGCTGCCCAAAACCAAATCGTGGCTTACAGATCCCCTCAAGAAATATTGGGTTTCACCCGGTGAGAAAACCGCAAGGGGATAGGCGACATCAGGGGCGAAGTCATTGAGATAGTAGTTATAAAAGTCCAGAGCAGGTTTACCATCGATTTCGTAAATCGTATTTGCTTCTACCTTTGTGACCAAACTGCGCTTACCAATCGGACGCCAACCACTGGCAATGCCATGAGAAAACAATAAATTCCCAGCAAATAGCAAAATCGGCACGGAATCGCTCAAAACCTCTGTTTTGAAAAATTGGTAAGTTTGCTTAACTCGCAACTGATCGGCTGTAGCACCACCAAAAATCGGGATATCCCCCAAGCCAAGTCGCAATCCTTGCACAATTGTCGATACGCTCGTTGTCAAACTTTCTGGTATGGCGATGCAGAGTTTAGGGGCAAGGGTAAGCCGACTTTTGGCTTCTTTGACGGTGTGCTGCGCGATCGCCAATGGATTTTGAGCAATATCTCTACCCACTGCGGCTCGAATTTCCATCTCATCCGAGCAAAAGAGCATCAAGGTCAGAGAATCTTGCTGGAATTTTAGAATTGAGGATACTTCTCCATCGGTCGTCCCGCCAATTAATTCGATATCTGGAAATACTTCATGAATACGTTGTAAAAGAAGAGAATGCTCGAAGTCAAGGGCAGAGAAGAGAATACCCGCTTGGGGCTTCTCACCCCCTAAAGTGGATTGACATTGCTCTAAGACTTCATTGACAGCTTCCAATGAATCAGGATCGTTACTATGACCAACAGCTATCTTTAACATGCTCTCCTTAGTACAGGACAAAACCTTGCAATAAAGACAGAAGAGGGGTTTCATAGGAA
>NZ_JAZBJZ010000135.1:0-13282 GCF_036349135.1 Tumidithrix elongata BACA0141 | reverse complement strand
GCTAATGCTGAAGAGACTTGCAGCCACTTCTTAAGATCTCAAATGGGTTCTATATGCCTTGACGACTCCCTCCAGATTGAGGGAGATGGTAATTTCATATTCCTGTCTGTAGCTCGTCAGTTCTTGGGGAGAGGGATAATCTTGCTTGAGCATTTTTACAACAATCGCTCTTCCATCATCTCCGATGCCTCGATATACCACCGAGGCTGAACTCTCATAGATTTGGCTTTGGACGGCTATTCCAGGCAGGGTAATCATGGAGCTTCTCTAGATGCGTGTAATGAGCCATATTACCTAAATTATATGTTGTCGTTCATCAGTAAGCAAAAGGCAGCAAGGGATGAATGATATCCATCTTGCATTCACTTTGAGGCTTCCAAGGGGTTAGTTATTTTCTGCGACTCTACACCAACAGCAAGTCGCGCTAGTACATTTTCCAATCCTCTACGTGCTTGTGTCAGATGAATTGGATCGTTCATCATCACAAAAAGGAAATTCGCAGCCAAAAGCATAGCCTCAATTTCAAAAACTACCTGGGCAACTTCCGCATTGGGATCGATCTCTCCAAGTTTTTGAGCATCAATAATGCACTGACTCAAGAATGAAAGCCACTTGCCTAGTACATCGACAACTAGATCTCTCGCTGGACCGGGGCGCGTGTCGAGTTCTGAGGCAGCTGCAGCAAAAAAACATCCACCCGGAAAAACTTTGCGTTCGAGATGCGAAAGGAATGAATGAGCTAGTACCTTAAGCTGCTCAGTTCCCTTGTATGCCTTCATTGCAGGCTGAAGCACTTCACTATCAAAAATCGCAGCTGCCGTTTCAATCGTCGCCAACTCCAGCTCTTCTTTGGATTTGAAGTGTGCGTAAAGTCCGCTCTTGCTCATCCCTACCTCCGCAGCTAGGTCTCCAAGCGACAAGCCATTAAGCCCCTTTGTTGTTGCCAGCTTTGCTGCGGCGAGCAGAATGATGTCCCGACTGGACTGTCCCTTAGAGCGGCGAGGTTCGCTGCCTTCCGAACCGATCTTTGATGACGAAGCAACGCTCATGAATAAAATTTAAATTTATAACTTGACAATAGCACGAACGGTCGTCATAATCAATGCATACAAAAAGACGAACGGTCGTATTTTTTGTATGCTATCCTTTAGAGCAATTCAAAACTACAGATTGGAGAAAACCTATGCCCTTATTGAATGTAAAACTGATCGAAGGTGTTTTCACGACAGCTCAAAAGCAAGAGATGATCCGCAAGCTGACTGACACAATGGTGGAGATCGAAGGAGAGAACATGCGTCCAGTGACTTGGGTTGTAGTCGAAGAGGTCAAGAGTGGTGAATGGGGAGTTGGTGGTAATCCTCTCACCACTGACGATGTGAAGGCACTGGCAGAAGGCAAGTCCAAAGATTAATATCTAACTATGCGATACAGTGAACCCGTCCATCGCCTTGTAGTTGTAAGAGACTCCCTCGCAGGTCGGGTCGCTGATCTTGGCTTGTTATGCTGTTTTAGTCTTTGCTATAGCTGTACTTCACTTATTTGGAAATACTATGACCAGAAAACTCATTAGCTCGGGTTCCACCTTTGAAGAGCAAATCGGCTACTCCCGAGCGGTAGTGGCTGGCGACTGGATATTTGTCTCAGGGACTACTGGTTTCGACTATAGCACCATGTCCATCTCGGATAATTTGCTCCAACAAACTGAGCAATGTTTAAAGAACATTGAGTCTACATTGCAGGAAGCAAATTCAGGTCTGCAAGATGTCGTTCGCGTAACGTATGTTTTGCCAAACGGCGGTGAGTTTGAGGAATGTTGGCCGATGCTGCGCCAATACTTCGGCGAAATATGCCCAGCCGCAATGATGATCTCCGCTGGTCTTTCAGATCCGCGCATGAAAATTGAAATCGAAGTCATAGCTCTGAAGCGTTCTTAAAGGAAAGTCATTCTCATCTCAAACGTTCTACAGCATCGGTATATTGGCATGTGTAAACTCAAACTTATTGAGTTTCTAAATATGAACATCTATGAGTGAATTGCGTTTGTGTGCGGTTACATTGAGCAGTTTTTCTTCACCGATACCGAGGTGTAAGTTATTAAAAACAGCATACGCCTATTTTTTACTCAAATCTACTCTCTGTAAGCTTTTTGCCTTTCTCTCTATAATAGCACTGGATAAGGCAAATAGGACAGCTTCGGCTCTGCTCAGCTAGACAGGAGAATTTTGTCTTAACCTCTATGCCGATTGCTATAGTTGTAGTTGAACCCCTGTTTTGGGCGCTTTCGGCGATCTGTGTGTTTTTTACCAGAACCCTTACCGCCCCCCGATACCAAATTACACAAACGGGTTTTCCACCCGAACTATGCCAACACAGATCGCTCGAAAACCCATCAATCTAATTCTTCAGAAGCCTTCAGAAAAGCACGCTTCGCCGCCAGCTTATTCTTACGATTGGTGTAGCGTCTAAAACTCCTGACATCCCGATGGCGCGTCAACTCCATCGCCAGAATTGGATCTAACTCATACTTGACAATTAAATTCGTCGCAAATGTATGCCTGCCGCGATGGGAATGCAGATCGATACCCGTTTTCTCAGCCAAATCATCCATCACATGACGAATTCCCCAATAACTCAACCGCTTTCCTTGGCTGCGATTAGAATAAGAGACAAACAACGGACTATCCAGCCCCAACTCCCCCTCTTGTTCCCTCCGCCAAGCCAGATAAGCATCTAGATCCTGAATCCCCAACTTAGTTAGAGGCACTTCACCCTTACTATCCCGCTTCGCCTCTTTAATCGCCAATTCTCCATTTACGTAATCCCCAACATTCAGACGCGATAGCTCCTCAGCCCTCAGCCCGTGCAACAACACCGAAAATAAAGCCCGATCGCGTAACACCACCTTACCTAACCCGATCGCCTCATAAATCCGCAATACCTCCTCATCCTCCAAGTCCTGAGCCACAGGATCGGGCAATTTTTCCTGTTGAATCCCAATCGTCGGATCGGCAGACACATATTCCGAAAGCAGCATCCAGCGATAAAATGACTTCAGCGTACGCAGCACCCGATTTACCGAACTCAGCGCCAGCTCGCGCTCCTTCAGCAAAAAAGTTTTAAACTGCGTCACCTTACGGCGACTCACATCCGCCCAAGCCAGATCGCACCAATCCATAAAGATCCGCAGATCTGCTTGATAGGCTTTCCGACTCTTAGGTTGCAAAGACCTCGAGGCTAAAAACTCATCGACTCGCGATTGCCGCAGATCCGCAGCGATCGCCCGCTCGAATACCTCTTGCGACTTGCTGTAAACAACTAAAGTTGGCTCTGGAACAGACATAGCAATAACTCTATCTATCGATCTCTGAATTATGATGATTTAGCTTCTTGCAAGATTTTAAGCTGAGGATTTATATGGGTTTGCGCTTTACATCTCGAACTTTAGCGCACTTCTGAGAAAATTAAGCAGCTAGGAGAAAAAGCATGATTGCTGGATAATACTGAGTTCAACACAGAAAGATAAGGGTATATGTCTACTAGAGCCTTGATTGGGAAGCAGATTGGAGAAAATGAATATCTTTCGATATATCTGCACCACGATGGATACGTCGAGTATGCAGGTCTGATCTTGCATGATTATTATTCCATGCAAGAACGCGTCGATCGTCTATTAGCGTTAGGGGATATGAGTGTAATTTCTCAATCTCCTGATGATTGCTCGTTTTATGCCAACGACAGGAAAAATCCTTGGGAAGAAGTAAAACCTAAAACCCGGACCCTTCAAGAACTTTGTAGTGAATCATGGGTCTATGTTTGGGATGGAACTCAATGGCTTGGGAGCGAGTCTAGCATGCTAAACCTTGTCACTATTCCTGAATTATTAAATCCTCAGTCCAGTTACGAATATAGTGAGTAGGATTGCCCCGTTATAAAGACTGACCCCTAATGGGTAAGTCCTGAATAGGGATAAAGCAATCGCATGCTTGAATTCGTGCGATCGCCTTTAGATGTTTTAGAGTAACATACGAGTGCTGAAAAAATATGCACTTGTACCGACTGCTAAAAATAGGTGAGAGAATGACCGTAACAGCGTTAAATTTTTTAGAATTGCCTACCCAAAAGCCAAGAATTAGTTTTGCTATAGACGAACAGTTAAAACAAGAATTAGAGGCTCAAGCAGATGTAGAGAGTCGTACAGTCTCTAACCTTGTTTTGCTTGCCGTTCGAGAGTATCTAGAGAAAACAAAAAGCGATCGGACCAAAGGTAAAAAGTCATGACTGACTCGATCAAAGCCACTCGCGCCATAGTCCAGATCGGCGCGTTAGCCGTTGATGGCTTTATGTTGCCTGATGGTGATTACAGGATGAGCCAAGCACAAGCGGCTGGGGCAATTGACGAGCCACCCGTTTACGCATTACGTTTTTTGGCTTCAAATGACAGCAAAGCCATACTAGGAAAAGGCTATACGGATTACACACCTGAAAGCGTAGAGGTTCAAAATGATGGTAGCGGTCGCGGACAAACTCGCATCAATGCCTTGCCGCTCGAACTAGTAGCAGCTTATTGGTTGTATCGATCGCATAAAGGAAATAAAAAAGCCTTTGCACTTTGTTGGGCAATATTGACTGAATCCTTAGAGCGCAGATTTGATAATGCTTTTGGTGTGACTCGTACCGAGCAAGAGAGAGAAGATCTGTTATCTGGGAGAGTCAGTCAATTGCAGTCCGACCTAGAACGCTTGGGTGAAGCCTACGCATTAGATGATGTTGCGAGACAAGAGCGCGATCGCTACTATGCACAACTCCTACAACATGGAATTACCCCCGATGCAGTACCCCAACCTGACACCCTAATTGAGTGAGGCTATGAGTTACCCCAGCCCTTTTTACACATTTAACAATCGCCTTCCAAATAAGGCAATCTGCGCTCAAAAATTCCCCATGTTTTCCTTATGCGGTTGTACCTTGGCAATCTGCACAAGATGCACTGACGTCATTTGAAACAATACTGGCAAGGGTGGCTACAACTTTAACTACTTTGGATAGCCAAGGAGCAGTTTGCGTAGCAAGTGCTTAGCTTTGCTTGCTACGCAAACCCCAATTTCTCTTGCGACTTGCTGTAAACAACTAAAGTTGGCTTTGGAACAGACATGACAGTATCCCTTGAATCAGTAATCTATCCACGAATCACAGTAATCTTGCGCCCTGCGGGACTGGTAGTACTCTCAGTCGTCGTCCGATCGCTTATCGGTGGCAACCCCTTACGGCGATCGAAAATCACCAGCCATCCTGTCTCCAGCCCTAGCCCGGACAGATAGTTATCGAGTTGTTGCAATCCCTCATTCAGCGGGTTTGACCTCCCATCTGCCCATACCTTCAACTCCATCCCCAAAGTTACCTTGCCATAGCGCAAACAAATATCCATTCTCCCCGAACCGATCGCATATTCTCTCTCTAAGGTTCCACCCCCATTCGCCACCCGATGCAAAAACGCCATCATTACCAGATGCGGCGCTATTTCTGGATAGGGCGTACTTTTAAACAGTGGTTCTCCATGTTGACGCCAAAAGGCTAAAAACGCATCGAGTAAAACTTGGACATTTAGGCTCCCATCCGCATTCAGCCAGCTCGGTTGAATCATAGGCAGACTATCTTGCGTTCCTTGAGATAGAACCCTAGGAACTACTTCTTGGTAAATAGGATTAGCAATCTTCAGTCCGCCTTCTTGGCTGCGCACGACTAAACCCAAATCTAATAAATAGCGGCGATCGTCCTCGGGAGTATCTTCTAGCTCTAATCCAGATAAAATCGGCTGAACGATCGCTCGAACTCGTTGTTCTCTCAGTCTCTCCGCAAGGCTATCTAAATGCGTATCTTGCCTCTTAATTAGAATTTCCTTGGCTTGATTTACTAATTCAGGAGTAATTGGAATAGCAGGATCTTTGGCAATATATTCAACGATTTCCTTGGCGATCGCATTCACCAGCCACGGTTGACCCTGTGTCAAATGAAAGGCTAGATCGACTGCTTCAGGGGTAAATATCTGTCCTGTGGCATCTGTATGTTGCTGATAGAGTTTTCTGACATCTTCAAGGGTAAAATTGCTCAGCGTGAAAGATCTCACTTTGATATTAAAGGGACTGGAGGAATTCAGGCGATTGCTCCCCCCAGAGGCAAATTTATAATCCCGCACGTCGCGCATTCCTACCAGTGCCAATGATTGCGGGAATCCATGAGGACGCCGAGGAAACCCAGAACGGATTTGTCGCAGCACTGATACTAAAGTCTGATCGCTCAGGGCATCAATTTCATCAAGAAATACGACCAAGGGACGAGGAGAACACTGTGCCCAAGCACTCAGAAATGAACCTATTTGGCGACCCGATTCCCCTTGGATACCATCATTGGGTTGAAGTTCTTTAGGCAAATAAAACTTGATAGCGTCTTGCCATTCGTCTAAGATGGCTCTCTCGGCAGCATCTGGATCGTGAGAAAATACCGCCCCTACTTCTAAGGAAAGCATTACCGATACGTATTGACCGCTGTCAGTTAATTCCTTTGCTAATGAGATCATTGCTGTGGTTTTACCCACTTGCCTTGGCGCATGGATCACAAAATAATTTTCTTGAGCAATTAGTTGCTTTATTTCAGGCAACCGCTCTATGGACGGCAGCATGTAGTGAATGTCGTCCTTACAAGGACCTGCGGTATTAAACCATTTCTGCATAACGACAGTTAGTTAACGGGGCATATACCCCTTCAATATATATCAACGAGCTAAGCAAAGCCCTCAAACCTAGAAAACCCGTCAGAATAAATAAGTATAAATACTCATTCGTTTTATTTCTATGGCAAATAATGGACAATTATCTGTTCTAAGACAATTCTGTGACAAATTGCAGTCTTAGGCTTTGGTTTTGCGATCGCGTTTCAAAATCTTACTTACCTGAAGGCTGAATCTACGAGGAGCAAGTGCTTGTAAGATCCAACCTTAGGATTTAGAGAGTTTGAGGCAAATGACGAAATTTGCGAACCTCAGTAGATCGAAAATCACTCCAGAGAGGGTAAATAGATGATTGTAATGAAAGGGAACTGTCGTTCAACAGCATGAGAGAGGAATTCCAACATAGTTTTAAGGTTGAATAACTCTCGGTAAACCAATCGCCCCCCTCGACGGGATCGGATGACAAAGCACCAGAGTAAATAAATCCAGAGATTGACCAAGATAAAAGCAAGAGCAACAAATAAGAGCCTAACCGCAGGATGCTTGGTGCTCGTGCGAATGCGACAGTAATTTTTGATTCTGTAGCTGGTTTCAATGCCAAAACGTTCGCGATAGTGATGATGAATCTGGTGAAGAGAAACCTTGACACGATACACGACATAGACGAAATAATGAATTCCGTGTTGCCCTTTGAAACCTTTATGGTAGGTGCAAATGACACGCATCTGGCAAGTGACAGAACCATAGTGGGGACTGTTAAGGGTGTAGCGAGTAACGTAACTTTTGTGTCCTACGAGCAATTGCCTAGTGCCAGCAATCTTGCCTCGAATTACCGCAGGCATGATGAAAGGGATATTGAGGGTTTGTAACCGAATCACGGGTACACTGTAGAACCCTCGGTCGAGGTAGAGGCGTTTAACCCGTACCTGCAAAGGATACAGCATTGCCAACAGATAGGTCACAGTAGCCACCAAAGTTTCGCGACAAGACACGGCATGAATCCCCAAGGTCACCCGCTGATTACGGCTAATCACATAGATCGTAGCGTAGGCAAAGAAAGAGGTAGTACCTGATTTGGCTTGAGATCGATAGATATAAGGGTCTTCTACCTCACTGGCATTGCCGTAGTAGGGGAGTAAGTTTAGGTCTATGGCAACACGATGCTTCCCATTGCTCACCTTAGGGGGTATCTGGCTCTGTAAAGCTTGCTCTTCTAGGGTTGACATGTCAACGAGTTTATTCAGGTGGTATCGAATCCCATTACCTGTGGGCAATCCCTCCAAACACTTTGCTGTGTGTTCGATGCTATCTCCTCGACTAGCTACTCGTAATAGGGTCTCAAATAGCTCTTGGGGACTATATCCCCCTTCCATCTCGATGGGTAGAGGTGGGTCAGGCATTGTACTGCTGCTCGCAGGGCCATTTCGTCATTTATAGCTGGAACGGGGGATAATAATGAAAATGGGTAGGCACTTATGGCTTTAATTCAACTCTTCTAGCCTAAGCCTAACCTTTCTTTGATGTATTTCCCTTCTATATTTGCGATCTACTGAGATTGAGTGACATTGTTAGGACTCAAATTAATATCCTTGGCAGAAAATATCGATTGATATAGTATCTCGACTTTTGCGACACTTTAAGAAGTCATCAACTGGAAGGATAAATTGCTTGCACATCTAAAACAAATGTTCGTTATAGTCACCCTAAATAGGAGATAAACAGTATCCTTACAAAAAAGCCTTCAGAAATAGGAAGGCTTGGAAGTTCGAAATCAGTTCAAATAGTAACTTGACTGACTTGAACTTTTTGCACAAACGAGATAATTTGCGAATAAACCGCTTTGCCTGTAGCCAAATATTTTCAACAGCATTCTGCTCAGGAGCATCAGGAGCATCAGGAGCATCAGGAGCAAGAAGAATACGGGTGATTTTCCACTCTTCAGGAGGTAATGTACCATACACTTCACTGAAGAATTCGCGCACTACCGAGGAACACTACACTTATGACGTATCTTTTTTAAAATTGGTATACCCCTTATCCTCGAATCAGTTGCAGTAATGCCTCTGTGGAGATCTTGCCACTCATATCCGTTCCTTCCAGCAAACTATCTGCCAAATCTCGCTTTTGCGCATGCAGTTCTAGAATCTTTTCTTCAATTGTATCCTTGGCGACAAGCCGATAGATTGTCACTGGACGTAGTTGACCGATGCGATGGGCGCGATCGGAAGCTTGATCTTCCACAGCAGGATTCCACCAAGGATCCATATGAATCACATAATCAGCAGCCGTCAGATTTAAACCCGTACCGCCAGCTTTAAGGCTGATCAAAAAGACATCACCCTCGCCAGATTGAAAGGCATCAACCCGCTTTTTGCGTTCGTTAGCTGGGGTACTGCCATCAAGATATTGATAATGAATTTTTTGCAGATCGAGATATTCGCGGAGGATCTGGAGGTGATCGACAAATTGACTGAAGACTAGGGCTTTATGTTTATTTTCTAGCAGTTCGCTTAAGGTCTCGCCAAAAAGCTGTAATTTTGCACTAGGCAAGGGAATATCGCTTTTGACTAAACGGGTATTACAGCAAGCTCGGCGCAGTTTCATAATTTCTGCAAGTACTTGTAAGTGTTTCTGGCCTGCGTTTGCTTCGCTATGGCTGAGTTTGGCGATCGCATCGCGGCGCAGGGCTTCATAAAATGCCATTTCCTCTTTGCTCAACTCCACTTGCAAGGTAATTTCTGTGCGTTGGGGCAGTTCGGCTAAAACTTGATTTTTAGTGCGGCGTAAAAGGAAAGGTTGAATTAGCTTTTTAAGTTGGCTGCGAGCTTGCTTATCCTGCGATCGCTCGATGGGGTTGGCAAAACGTTGATTAAAACTTTCGAGGGAACCCAGTAAACCCGGATTAATGAAACGAAATAAGTTCCATAGTTCGCCAATGTGATTTTCAATGGGAGTGCCCGTCGTGATCAATTTGAAGCCTCCTTGTAAGGTCATTGCCGCCTGCGATCTCTTGGTGGCAAAATTTTTGATCGCTTGGGCTTCATCGAGAACAATTGTCTGCCACTGCACTTGGGCTAGCATCTCAGCGACTTCTTCTTGTTGCAGCAAGCCATAACTACAAATTACGATATCAAAAGCTTGCAGATCGTCTAAGATTTGCTGGCGATTACCTGTCCCAAACGGAATTACATTGAGCGTAGGTGCAAATTTGAGAGCTTCGCTAATCCAATTCATGCAGACAGAAGTGGGAGCCACAATTAATGTAGCGCCCTCAGGAGCGCGGGTGAGAATCAGTGCCAAGGCTTGCAGGGTTTTCCCTAAACCCATATCATCTGCCAAACAAGCTCCAACTCCCCAAAAAGCAAGGCGCGCTAACCAGCGAAATCCATCGATTTGATAATCGCGTAGTTCTGCTTGTAGTGTAGAGGGTAACTGCGGCTCAAAGCTTTGCATCGCTTTTAAGCGTTTGACATGCTCTTTCCAATGCTTGTCGGTTTTGAGACTGCCAACCTCGTCAACAAACTCTTCTAAAGCTAGCCCTGCTAGAGGGTGAAACTTCATGCCTTTCCCATTCTTCTCAGAGACTCGGCGCAATTCATCCAGACGTTGGCGAAACTCTTGGGTCAGGGCAAGGAATTGTCCGTTGCCAAGCGGTACAAACCGACTCGGTGTTTTATCGAGCAGCTCTAGTAAACGCTGCATATCCAAAACTAGATCGTCTCCTAATTTCAGCTCTCCTTCCATCGCAAACCAATCCTTTTGTCGCTGAATCGACATACGGAAACTGTTCATATCGGCGCGATGTCCAATTTTTAATTTCTCGCCTTCGGGCCATTCTAAAACGACGCGATCGCCTAACTCCTGCAATTCTAAAAGCAGTTCCAAACAATTTTCAGGATCTTCGATCGACCATTCCCCATCTTGTTCTGGATAACTGGCAAAAGTGGGACAATCAGCGACGATCGCTTGGGCAAGTTTTTTCTCTTCTTTTAGGTCGCGTGTGGTTTGCAGGCGTTTTCCATCGATTTCAGCAATCACCGTAGCACCCCCTGCACCTGGGCGATAGTAGGCACCGCCTTGAGCAAAGGGACGGGTCAATAGGGCGACTTTTAAACCTTCTCCCGCAGGTAAGAGATGAATATGCGGTTTGCTGTCTGTGGGTACTTCTTCGGCATTGCCAATCCCGCCGCCGATGTCAGAATGTACGGTCACTATCGAAGAGATGGCATTGATTGCAGCTAACACCCTCTCTTTAGCAATAACTGGGATTTCCAACTGTTGGTCTTTGCCGAGAATTTCAAGAATACGACGATGGTCGGCGTTAATTTGAAATACCTTGAGCTTGGTTGGACTTTCTTTAATCGTGACAAAATTTTTGTTGGTAATGGCTTTTGGGAAAAACTCTAAGCTCAAGCGATCGCCTTTCCTTTCTTTGACCAATATTTCTGGTTCGCCCTTGACGATTTCCACCCGCGTTGTGGGCGAATCTTCCCAAAATACTAAGGGATGCCCAATCAGGGCGCAAATTGCCGATTGATCAAAATCATAATAGGTTTGTCCGTAGTAACCCGAGGTAGTCTCAACGACGATCGAGGCACATACTCGCAAATCTTGGGGTGTGAGATAGTCAAACTCATCTCGATCGAATTTCAAGCGTTTTAGCGCAATATTCCGACCCTGACTCCAGACGCCTTTGACATTGATCTTTTGTTCCCTTGGTTGAAAACTGCAACTTCCACTCGTAAAGAATTTAATGAACCACACTAGGCGCATCAGTGGCTGCGTGCTTGGCTGTTCGGCAGGTGACTTATTTAGATTGAGTAAAGCATTTAAGCTAAGTTCCCATGTCTCTTGGGGATGGATTAAATCAGCGATCGCAAGAATGTCTTTGCCCTGACGCAACTCGGCTGCCTTTTGCTTATAGCCGTTGCGAGTTCCTAATTTTGATAGAAGTTCCGCAACCTCCATGGCTAACCAGAGATATTCCGAATTTACAGCGCGATCGTAAAGGGGTTCTAAAATTTTAGGCAGCCGCTTTTTTGCCTTATCAGGATCTGTCCAATACAAACATAAAGCGCAAAAGAAGGTCTCGATCGCACTATGTTCGTCGGAAATATATTCATCCACAAGCGCTTCTTTTTGAGCGAGGTCGCCCATCTGCAATTTCAATATTCTTTGCAATCTTGTATAGGTTGTTTTTAACCAGTGGCCAGTTTGCCGAGCAATAATTCCTGCATATTCTTCGGCTTCTTTGAGACTGTCTGAAGTTCCTTCTTGAATCAGCGCGAGAATAAAAAATAGCCCACTAATGGTATTGAAGTAGCCCTGACGCTTACCAGTAGATTTCCTGGAAATCGTAAGTGCCTCTCTATATTGCGCGATCGCCGTTTCTCGTTCGCCATGTAAAAAATATAACCAACCCCACTCATCTCTTCTACTTTCTAGATCGCTAGGGAGACTTTCTAAAACTTGCTTTGCTTCTAGAAATTTTCCACGCAGTATATTTTGTTCGACAAAAAGCACGATCGAGGAATTGGAACAAGTATAGGTTTGGTTTATCTTTTCTTGGAGTAGGTTAAAGGCATCACTGGCAGGCAATAAGTGGAAAAATGATTTATCCAAGATACTGGCTAACCCTAACTCATAAAACTCCTGCGATAATGTGCTAAACCAGTTGCGATCGAAGGGATTGTTATAAACTTGATAGAGAACATCACTCAGAGAAATCTCTTCTTTTTTTGAGTATCGATAATAGTCTGTAAACTGTTTGTGGATAAATGCCATATCCTGACGATAAATTCCAATTCGTACTTCTCGGATCAGCTCGGCTTCGCTTCTAAAATTCCGAGGCGAATTTACCCCTCCGTAAGAAGCTATGGGAATCTTTTCTTCAACTGCTTTGACCATTCTCTCAAAATGTCCGAGTGCGATCGCATCGCGAATGGCTAGATCGATAAAGAAAAGATTGCAACGAGGACCATATCCACGTTCTTGGATCAACAAGTCTAATTTTATTAATTTGTCTAAATGTGGCTTTATTTCTGCTTGAGTTAAAGAATTTCCATTCTTGCCCTTAACAATCTTGTTAAAGCAATCTAAAAATGTCGCTCTATTAACGGGTTCGTAAATAATTGCAAACAACTGAACGATCTTTTGCTCTAACACAGACAACTTAGCGTAGGCTGCAGTAAGCTCTGATTGAAGTTTGGCAGTTTGAATAGAAAGATCTATCATTTTGCTTGCAATATTTATAGTTCAATTCTTCAAAGCCCTAGGTCGTGAGTTAAGCTTGTTGAAATATCAAAACTCAGGGGCTACCAGCTACTTAACTATAATCCATCACGATCCTGAGTTGAAAGGGTTATAGTACAAATATTAAGTCGATGGTCATTACAGGCTCGATCGCTCTAGCGATCGCCCAATATAAGCCAGAGCTTCGTAGGCCTTGTGTCGATAGTTAAAACATTCTGAATGCTAAACGCATGGTGACGTAGCCCTACAAACCATTGCCAATCAAGATAAACGCAGACCAATAGAAAGGATGGGCGAAGTCTTTAC
>NZ_JAZBJZ010000134.1:0-13943 GCF_036349135.1 Tumidithrix elongata BACA0141 | reverse complement strand
AGTCCCTTTACGCAAAGATCTCTAGGCGTTGCATTTCATCCTTGAATTGGCGGTTGAATTGCCAATGGAACTCTGTCTCCATAATTTAACAATTCTCGATCGCCAAACCGACCTACCGAAAGCAAAATATTATAAGCCATTAAACTTTGGAGCACGGAAATTCCCCACGAGATCTCTTCGAGAGTTTCCATTAGAAATTCAACACCAAGACCCGAAAAATCCATTTTCTCTTCCGCTCCCCAGGGATTCGACATTCCAGATGTAACGTAGACCCATGAATTTCTTTTTTCAGTTGGAGGATACACGAATACACCATAGTGCAACCAAGTAGGATCAACACTTTCTGTGCCAAATTGATTTTCAAATAATTCAAAACTGAGTGGATAAATGCCCTTTCCAATTAAGCCGAATATTTTTTTATATTGAATTTCTTCTCTCTCTACCCACGACTCCTCTAAAAAACTCATAATGTTTACTGATTGCGTAACTTATAGTTCTACCGCAGTTGCAGTATAACTAGGATAGAATACTGAAATTACCGTGTAACTCTAAATCTTTCTACCGCACTTAACAAATCTAAATCTTGAACTATTCTCAATAATTTCATCTTTACTTCTCTTACTTGTATGCCTGCAATTACAAACATTTAAAAGCCATCCAATTCCCCATTTATCCTTCAAATGCGACAAACGATGAGGCTAAAGCACTTGAGTCGCAGCACGAAGAAAAGTTATTTGTCTACCGACTCTAGCCCAATCTGGCTCCAAATAGCTCAGCAAGAGTTTGACTTCGCCGAACTATTTGGAGATGAGAATTGAAATCGCTTTTCCATTAAGAGCCAACGATCGCACTGGCTAACTTTTCGGGGACTTCTTGCAAGCGATCGAAGGTGGCGTTAAAAAAGCCAACGCCCATGGTTAGCGATCGCAGTTCCAAAATAAGCGTCTGCATTTCCGCTTCGGGAATATATGCCGACACCGTATCCCAATTTTGCCAGCTATCCTTGGCATCATAGCCGAGAATCTGTCCGCGTCTGCCACTCACCAATCGCAACACGCTCGACGTATATTCATTGGGAATGGAAATCTCCACCAGCGCGATCGGTTCCAGTAAGGTCGGTTCGCATTGCTTCATTCCTTCCTGCATCGCCAATCTTGCCGCCTGTTTAAAGGCTTGTTCGGAACTATCCACAGAATGATAGGAACCATTGGTGAGGGTTACAGCAATATCCACAATCGGGAAGCCTAGCGAACCTTTACTCAGATATTCGCGCACACCTGTCTCCACCCCTGGAATATATTGGCGCGGGACTGCGCCACCCACAATGGTTTCAGAGAACTTAAAGCCTTCGCCGCGTGCGAGGGGGTGAATGTTGAGATAGACATCACCAAACTGCCCGTGACCGCCAGATTGATGCTTATATCGTCCGTGCGAAGAAGTAGCTTTGCGAATCGTTTCTTTATAAAGAACTTGAGGAACGCTCTTTGTCATTGCCAGATTGTATTTGCGGCGCATCCGATCAATCGCAACTTGCAAATGGATTTCACCCTGTCCCCACAGCACGACCTCGTGAGTTTCCAGATGTTGCTCCCAGCGCAGGGCGGGATCTTCTTCGCAGAGTTTATTGAGGGTGGCACTGAGCTTGACTTCATCGCTACGTTTTTCGGGCGCGATCGCCCAAGCAAACACAGGGGGCGAAGCGATCGCGATCGGCAGGGGATCGATCGCATTCGGCACAGAGGTGAGGGCATCTCCTGTTTTGATGCCTTCCATCCGCGCGATCGCGACAATATCCCCAGCGTAAACTTCAGATACGGGCTGCTGTTGTCCGCCCATCAGGCGATAGAGACCACCAATCCGAATGCCATTCAGCACGATGCCATCGGTGAGTTTCCCCAACCACAGACGCACCAGCGAAAGTTTGCCACCTTGGGGCGTGTAGTAGGTTTTTAGAACTTGGGCAATAGAAGTTTCCACTCCCTCTTTGGCATAACCTTCTTTGGCATAAATGGCAAGTTGTTGGCGATGGGCGATCGTCACTTCGGGTTGCGGAGCTTCGACCAGCAAAGCTTTGAGCAGGGGACGCACGCCATAATCTTGATCGGCAATCCCAAAAAAGACAGGCACAATTTGGTCGGCACTCAATTCCTTCTGAATATCTTCGATCACCTCCTCTTGGGGTGGATTGATTTCTTCGAGAAGTTCTTCTAAGAGGCGATCGTCAAAATTCGCCAGTGCTTCCAGCATCTTTTCCCGTTCCGCCTTTTCCAGTTCTGCTAATTCTTTGGGTAAAGCAATGCGATTGGGTGCAGCATTGGCGCGATATTGGTAGGCTTCTTCGGTGACTAGATCGATAAAACCTGTCAGTTCAGAACCCAAGCTAATCGGATATTGCTGCGGTACGAGGGGGCGTTTCGAGACGGCTTTGAGCGCTTGTAAGAGCGTCCGAAACGCAGGGGCGTGACAGGCATCGCCAGAGCAAGCCCGATCCATCTTGTTGACAAAAATAATGTGGGGAATCTCCCAATCGTCTAAAAATTTGAGTAGGGGCGACAGGGTATTGACGCGATCGCTGGAAGGTTCGCAGACCACGATCGCCGTATCCACGCCCATAAGCGCGTTGTAGGTTTCTTGGAGAAATTCCACCGAGCCGGGACAATCGATAAAATTAAATCGAATGCCTTGATATTCCGTACTCGCAACATTTACCTCTACACTCATGGCGCGATCGCGCGCTTCTGCCGAACTGTCTCCAACCGTATTTTTGTCCGTTACCTTGCCTTTACGTGTAATTGCACCCGTAACCGATAGAAAGCTTTCGAGAAGGGTCGTTTTGCCACTTAGATAAGGCCCGACCAGAGCAATATTGCGGGTATCTAAAACTTGTCGATCGTTCATAACGCATCTGCCTTTTGTAAATCTGCGCTGAAATCGTCTTTTTAGAGAATGAGAAACCATCCTGCATAGGTTTACTCGTTCCCTAACTTCAGATTTCTATAAAAACGATCTTAGAAAGGATTGGGTACTATATGTCGATTTTGTAACGACTCAACATATTTACCTCGCCTTTTATAAAGAATCTTTCACATTCCTTCAAGTTACGTTAGATAGGCTTTCTACTTTTAAGCTAAACGTGAATGAGCGTTAAGAAAGTAGTTGAGAAGTACACAAAAATGATTTTTTGACAAAAACCTGTGTTTCTCGACCCCTAAATCCTCCAATTCTGGGCAACTTTAATCTGGTTCTCCCCAGAATTGGGGGGCTAGGGGGGCAGAAGTCTGACTTCTCAAACACGCGCTAAATTGATTGAATTTGACCGCTTGATGGCAGTGCGATCGCTGGTTTAAACTAGCCTATTCAAACTAGCCTATTCAAACTAGCCTATTCAAACTAGCCTGTTCAAATCAGCAAGCCGATCGAAATTAAGACTACTTTTCGCTAGGGGTTTCGCTAGGCTTTGTAGTTGGTGCGGCACTTGGAGTTTCGCTAGGGGTTTCGCTAGGTAAAGTCTGAGGCACAGGAATCGCAGGTGCAGTCGTGGCAGCAGGATTTGCTTTTGTGGGTTTAGCAGAGTTTCCTGGTACAACTGCTGGGTTTGCAATACTGGCAGGCGAGATCCAGCCACCGCTTAAAATTACGGTCAAGGCTAAAAACAGTACCGTCAGCGCCCATGTCACTCGATTGAGTGTAGTCTCAGCACTCTTGGTGCTAGAAAACAACTGTGCTTGACCACCAATGCCTCCCAAGCCGTCCCCTTTGGGACTATGCAACAGGACTAAAAAAATTAGAGAGGCGGCAATGACTGCCCAAACGATCTTGATCGAGGTGTACATAAACTTATGAGGTGAAATCGAGATTGAATACGCAAAGGTCTATCATATAGCTTAGCCCATTGCTTTGAATGCATAAAAACATAAATCAAGGCTGAACATTAACATTTCAGACCCTTTCAGATTTATGATGGTTGACTGGGTAGTCACTGACAACATAATTTTTGGAGAGCATTCATGGGAGTCGCCGTTGGTATGGTTGAAGTGTTGGGGCATCCCCCTGCACTATCTGTAGCTGATGTCATGGTAAAAGCTGCAAACGTCACGTTGGTTGGCTACGAGAAAGTTAGTGGTGCGCGGCTCACAATCATTGTGCGCGGGCCAGTATCAGAGGTGAAAATTGCAGTAGCCGCAGGCGTTGAAGCTGCCCATAAGATTGCAAAACTCAGTGACAAGGACAAATCCTTATTCCTGTCTTCTACCGTAATTCCCCGCCCCCATGAAAATCTTGATTGCGTCTTGCCAATTCACTTCCGTCAGGCAATGGAGCAATTGGGTTAGGTCTATAAGAGCTAACTAATACATTTATTGAGAATTGTTGCTTAGATAGAGTCATCTTGTAAGCAGGCAACACAAATCCTTGGTAGAGTGCTAATGTTGCAAGAAAACTAGAATTAATATGAAATTATCTCTAGCCTTTAGTCTTCTCTCCCTCGCTACAGTTCTCGTATCTTGTCAAGGTACACAATCAGTTAATAATCAAAGCTCAGAGCCAGCTAAGACTGGCAGAAAGAGCTTTGAAGAATGGTGCAAGGAAAAAGATTCCCTTACAGAAAAGATGGTAAAGATTAGTGATAGCAGAGGCTATCAACCAGTAAGTGCGAAAAAGACAATTGAAGCACTATTGGAACAATCTGGCACACAAGATTGTAAGTTAGCTGAATCAAAACTTAAGAGTCTTCTTGAACTCAATCTCACTTCCAAACAAATCACTGATGTTGCGCCTCTTGCTAGTTTGACTAATCTGACCACTCTTGATATCTCCAGAAATGGAATCATTGACGTAACTCCTCTTGCTAGTTTGACTAATCTAACTAATCTTGGTCTCTCCTCAAATAGCATTAGTGATATTAGACCTCTTGCTAGTTTGACTAACTTGACTGTACTTGGACTCGTCGAAAATCAAATTAGTGATGTTAAGCCTCTCGCCCGTTTGACTAAACTTACTGAACTCTACCTCGAAGTAAATAAAATCACAGATGTTACGCCTCTTGCTAGTTTGACTAATCTGACTAAACTCACCCTCGGTACCAATCCAATATTCCCTGAGAAATTTTGTCCATTAAAAAAAGAGTCTGTTTGTGATTTTAAGTAAGTACACTTTAATTCTAAGAAGGCAACTAAGAAAAAATGTGGCTTTGTAGATTTCTCTGAATCCACAGAGATATTTGCACTTGAAACTCTTTGATGGCTCCAATTTCATTACAAATGTTTCATAATGAGTTCGATGAGTAAAACCATTGACGGAGCTGTTAGCGTTTCTGCCATCACCCAAGCTATCGCCCAATTGCTCAAAGAAGGCATTGGTGAAGTCAGGGTTACAGGGGAGATTTCAGGTTTTAAGACGGCTTACTCAGGACATCGTTATTTTGCCCTCAAGGATGACGCTGCCCTGATTGACTGCGTGATGTGGAGCAGTAAGCCTTTAGCATTTATCCCTACCGATGGGATGAGAGTAGTTGTGGGCGGGAAACTCACGATTTACCCAACTAGGGGGAAATATCAAATTGATTGTGACAGCATGGTGGCTGCGGGTCAAGGCGATCTATATCTGGCATTTGAGGCGCTCAAACGGAATTTACAAGCGCGGGGCTTTTTTAACCCAGAAATCAAGCAGCCCTTGCCATTGCTGCCGCTCAACATCGGCGTGGTGACTTCCCCCACAGGCGCAGCCATTCAAGATATTCTCAGTACATTAAAACGGCGATCGCCTCACTGCCATGTCTATGTCTGTGCGGCTACTGTGCAAGGCGACACGGCTCCTGTGGAAGTGGCGGCGGCAATTAGGCGGCTTAACCAGCTCGATCTGGATGTCATCATTGTGGGGCGCGGTGGTGGCTCCTTAGAGGATCTCTGGGCATTTAATAGCCTAGAAGTCGCCGAGGCTATTTACGCGTCAGCGATTCCGATTGTGTCGGCTGTGGGGCATGAAACCGATTTCACGATCGCGGATTTTGTCGCAGATGTACGGGCGGCAACCCCCACAGGGGCGGCTGAATTGGTGACCCAATGCGATCGCGCCGAACTCTTACAACAGATTGCTGGCTATCAACAGCAGCTAACCGCCAATGTGAATGCGAGCCTGCAACAATATCGCCAGAAAATCCACATACTCACAAATAGCTACGGCTTTCAGAATATAACCAGCCAGATTAAAACCTATCAGCAGCAAATTGACGAAACTGAGAGCTTGATGCAAAAAGCCATGACGCGCAATCTCCGTCAAGCCAAGACCCAACTCGAAGCGATCGCAGCCCATCTGCATTCTTTACACCCCTTAGCGCCATTACAGCGTGGCTTTGCCCTGTTACGCCACCAAGATCGCGCGATCGCTGCCCATGAATCTCTAACAAACTGCGATCGCATCGAAATTGTCCGTCATACTGAAATCGCCCATGCCAAAATTGAACGAGTAATTCCAAAAGAAAATAGCGATTAGCTTTTAGTCGTTCCCAATTACCAAATACCTTCTCCCTTAACAATGCCCAAGTCCTTTGAACAACAAGTCCAACGCCTTGAAGAAATTGTCGATCTGCTCGATCGCGGCGATGTGGCGATCGCGGAAATGTTGAAGCTATACCAAGAGGGGATGAATTTGGCAAAGCAATGCCGCACCTATCTAGAAACCGCCGAACAAAAGGTGACAACGATTAGCGCTCAAGCAAATATTCCAGAAACAGTCCCAAACTCCAAAGTCAGTTTCGAGCAAACGGCAATCGATATCGATATAGAATTCTAATCGACCAATCACAGATTGCTAAGCGCTAATTCACAGGTCTTAGCTTCGTGACACGCAGGGTAAATTTACCCCCACTACTGCCGCCAAAAGATTGTACGCGCACCACATAGGTTCCAGCCTTTCGGATTTTGACAAACAACAAAGAATTGGTGGTGTCGCTGGCAGCATCATCATTCTCGGCGATCACATCACCATCTTTACCGAGTAACGTCACCACTGTATCAAAGGCGTCGGACGTTAATGAAATTTCTAGGCGATCGTCTTTTGCTGCTTGAATCACATAGTCCCGTGCAAATCCCTTTTGCCCTGTGGGAATATCTTTATCGGTGAGAATATCTGTGACTTCATTCCCTTCTAGGGGAATGGGTTTGTAAGTGTTGGGGCGATTTTGCGCTACAACCACATTTGCATACATGAGGATGCTGCAAGCCGTAGTGAAGAGAAAGATTCTAAGTTTGGGATTGTGACCAAAGGGGGAAAAGCTCAAGAAACCTCCTGAATTTGGTTGCTGGTTAGGGGCTTGATTTGAATCTTGCCATAAAAATCAGCTTGGAATAGTTCTACTTTAGACTGTGCTGATAAAAACAGTAAGCCCCAAAATACACCGACGCGGTCGTTAAAAATTGCGGCTAGATCGGAAATCTCGATCGCCGTGTTGGTGTGCAGCATAAAGTAGTTCTCAATCTCGATGATAATTTCGGTGAGATTTTCTTTATGTGCTAACTGCGTGATCGCCCGCATGGCAGCTTTACGCGCCACCTTGGTTTGACGCAAACGGTTGTTGGGGGACTTCCCTGATTTTTGTTCGACGAGGAGAGCGATCGCCTCAATTTGCGCGATCAGCTCGTCTAGGGTAATGCGCCGAGCTTGAGGTGGGGGTGCCACCGTGCGACGACGGATATGATCTTCAAGATTACTCGGCAATCTTGCTAGTGAAATCCCAGCAGCATCCTCAGCTAGCCAATCTGCCTCAGCATCTGCATCATTGGGGGCTTCGTCATAGGCCATTTGCGATTGAGACAGGGTGTTTGCCTTCAAAAGCACCAACATGGAAGCGTAGAGCAATGCCTGCCCAGATTCGTACAGATCGCGTCGATCGTCTGCAATCAGTCGCGACAAAAAGCGATCGATAATGTCGATGACTTGAACATCCCAAGGGTCAATTTCTCCCCGTTCTGCTAAATCAATCAGTAGTGCGATCGCTTCTTTTGTAACTGACTCTGTAAGAGACTGTGTCATCAGGTTTCTACGCTAGAAGCTAATACCTTACTATAAACTCAGGTATTTGCAAGACCGAGAAATAATTGGCTGTTAGTACTTAGCAATTAGATTTTAGCAATTAGCGCTTGGCTTGTTTGGATAACCGACAACTGTCAACTGTCAACCGACAACTGTCAACTGTCAACCGACAACTGTCAACCGACAACTGTCAACCGACAACTGTCAACTGTCAACTGTCAACTGTCAATGAAATGATTACTTCGATGCTTCGATCTGTCTGGGTTTATCCTCTACTTCGACATCAAT
This sequence comes from Tumidithrix elongata BACA0141, assembly GCF_036349135.1. NCBI lineage: Bacteria > Bacillati > Cyanobacteriota > Cyanophyceae > Pseudanabaenales > Pseudanabaenaceae > Tumidithrix > Tumidithrix elongata. Next base: position 5,627 of record NZ_JAZBJZ010000134.1, on the reverse strand, counting down.
GGCAGAGGCAGACACCAAACGTTTGCGTTCGTCGATTTCGGCATTGAGCGTACTGACGGTTTCTTGCAGATTTTGAATTTGGAGATTCTTGTTGCTTAGTTCCATTAAACTTTGCAAGCTCGACCAAACGCTAAATAGCCAAGCTAAGACAGCCCCAAGTCCCATAGACAAAATCAGTTCTACGGCGATCGGCGCTTCTACTTTTACATTTGGGACAATCTGAATTGGAGCGGGGCTAGTGTTTTCTAGCGCGAATAAAACGAGCGCTAAGACAACAATAAAAATTACCAGAAAATTAACTTGTCTCATAAATGAACTTTCTCCTCAGCGTTTAGCCTTTAACTTGTTAAAAAGTCTATATATAAAACTGCCCAACTACACTGACTCCAGATAAAAATTAAAGGAGAAAATTTTTGCCTAGAACTTTGGGGCATACTTAACATATAGCTTGTTGCTCTTGCTACTCTGAAAATATCTTAAAGTCATTGCCGTTATGCTACAGCCTCAATTATGTACCAAGTATCCCAAATACAGCTTGGTTGCGAGTGCCACCTGCATAACCTTTTGGCTAAGCATTGCGATCATCGCTTCACCCGCGATCGCTAAACCTCCCACATCCCCCTTTGGCTTAGGCTTAGATTTTTTTCAAGTGTCCAGAGGCATCAGCCGTTGCCCGACAACAATTATTGGTAACGCGATCGCCCCTGAGGATGGAGGGCGGACTTTATCGAGCAAGCCAACGTTTTATTTATATGTTGAAAACTTGGAAGGTTCTCAAGCAAAAAGTTACCGTGCCATCTTTTTTCTGCGCGAGGGAAGCACTGTCCAATCAAAAATAGCCTATCGTGTTGTTGGTAATTCCAAAAAGCTAGGGCTACTTAAATTTACTTTGCCCGATGATGCTCCTGGTTTACCAATGGGTACAGATATGCGATGGCAAGTACGGCTTGAACTTCCTTATAATAATGAGATAAATATTAATTCATTTGTGCGGTTAGAGCAGAATGCAGAAGTAACGCGAGCTATTCGCCAAGCATCTTCCAATCTAGAAAAAGCCAGAATCTACGCACATTATTACTACTGGTATGATGCTTTTGATGCTTACAGCCAATGGTTAGAGGCAAATCCTTCCGATCGCACGGCAAGACAAGAGCGATCGGCGATGATGCTTGCCTCACAGGTTGCTACATCCTCTGAAAAAATCAAATGTACGCTTGTTTCCGATATTCCTATCGATCGGATCGAGTCAAAAAAACCTGAATTGTTGTTATCACCTTAGTCAATTCCGATCGCGGCGATTTCATTCAATTTAACTTAACTGGTTAACTTAACTGACTGCGGAACTGTCGGGCGCTAATGGTGAGTAGAACTACGGCAAAGACAGCTAGCGAGATCGCATGCATCCACAGAGCTTCCAAACCCACACCTTTTAATAGAATGCCGCGCACGATCGCCACGTAATGACGCAAAGGATTGAACCACGAGAGATAGTAAAAAAATTCAGGCATGGTTTCGATCGGTGCGATCGCGCCTGAAAGCTGCACCATTGGTAGGTTAATAAAAAAGGTGGTCAACACTACCTGCTGTTGAGACTGACAGACTGTAGCCAGCATAATCCCTACACCAATGCCCACAAATAAATAGAGTCCTGAAAGAATTAGGAATAGCAAGAAGCTACCTTGAAAGGGAATTCCAAATACAAAACGTCCTAAGCTCAAAGCTAGGAATACATCGCCCATCAGCAGTACGAATAGAGGCACGATTTTAGATAGCAAAATCTCCCAAGGCTCGGCGGGAGTCATGAGAAGTTGTTCCAACGTACCCGTATCCTTTTCGCGCACGAGGGTAATCGAAGAAACAATCGAGCCAATCAGGGTCAGTACTAGACCAATCACACCGGGGACAAAGAACCAACTGCTTGTCAGTCCGGGATTATAGAGAAATGTAACATGGGTATCGATAGGAGGCGTGAAAGACTTTCCTGCCAAATTTAAGCTATATTGACGCACGATCTGGTTGGCATAACCGTTAGCAATCCCAGCCGTATTGGCATCGACTCCATCAATCAAAATCTGAATTTCAGAGGGTTTTCCCTTGACAAGATCGCGATTAAATTCTGGCGGAATGACGACGCCAACCGTGAGCTTACCCTCCTCCACCTGCTGCCCCAGTTCCTTTTCGCTGGCTAGGGTTTTCTCTAGGGTAAAAATGCGATTTTCGGTAAATGCGGCAATTAGTTCTCGACTCTCTTGCGATCTCGCGTAGTCCACAACACCCATCTTGAGGTAATGCACGTCAGGATTGAGCGCAAACCCATAAATTAGTAATTGAACCGTCGGCGGAAATACCAGCAAAATAATTAACTGCTTATTCCGCAAAATTTGGTTAATTTCCTTTCGCACCAATGCCCAAAACCGACTTGCAAAGAACCATGTAAACATCGTTTTAACTTCTCAATCTGATAACTGCATTCTGCTTAAAACTCGTCGTGCCACATTAAAAAAGAACATTCCGATCGCTAAAATCGCAATTTCGGCAAACCAGACGCCAACCCAGCCTGTGCCTCGTACATAGGCATCGCGCGTAATCTCAATAAAGTAACGGGCAGGAATAATATTCGGCAACAGCGAAAGCGGGAAAGGGATATTGCTTAAAGGATAGATAAAGCCCGACAGTAGTAAAGAGGTTAAAAAGCCAACAAGGGAAACTCCCTGCACCGCAGCATTTTGGTTGTTCGTGCGGGTTCCTAACATCAAACCAAACATCACACTTGCCCATAGGTAGATCGGTGTTGCCACCAGTAAAGGAGTTGGATCGCCCGCAAAGCGCAATCCAAACACGATTGCACCCAGCCCCATCACCAAGATCGCAATACCTAGGCTAATAATCAGATAGGCAAACCCTTTGCCTAAAATCAGTTCGGTCGAACTCATACTAGAGGCATAAACTTGCAAAATCGTCTGTCGCTCCTTTTCTCTGACCATGGCGATCGCCGCCAGCAGAGAGGGAAAAATCCACAACACCACGGCATAGACCCCCGGCACGATATAAAGCGACTCCTGCCTGCCTGGATTAAACCACAGACGCGATCGGGTTGTAACTGAACTGTCGGTTGGAGTTAAGCCTTCAGCTTGGAGAAAGTCATTGGTTGTGGCTTTGATGCTGTTCTTAATTACTCTGGCATTATTAGAATCCGTTCCATCCACAAGAATTTGCACATCTCCGACTTTCCCTGCGGTAATGTGGCGACTAAAATTGGGGGGAATAATTACACCCGCTTTCGCGATCGACCGATCCAACGCCACCTCTACAGAAGTATCGACCGACCAAGGTACAAAAACAAATTGATTGGTTGCAAACAGCTTTTGCGTGTAGCGCTGACTGAGTTGACTGCGATCGTAGTCCTGAATTACGAGGGGAATATTCTTGGCTTCTAGACGAATTGCAAAGCCAAAAATAAACAGTGTCGCCACAGGTAGTAAAAATGCCAAGGCTAAGGTCAAGCGATCGCGCCGAAATTGCGATAGTTCCTTACTGCATTGAGAGAGAATTCTTTTCATGGAGATAATTCGATCTAAGAAATTATTCGGATTGATGGGATGTTCCTGCTTCAGTACGTTGGACAGTTCCGATAAAAGCGTCTTCTAGAGAGAAAGGAACGGGTCGATCGCTAAAGAGTTGAATCTGGTTGGCTTCGAGGTGCGATCGCATCTGGGGCAGTTCGATATTGGGATTGTCGAGCACGATATGAAGGCGATCGCCAAAGATTGAGACGCGCCAAGGTTCGAGAATAGTTTTGAGTAAATTTGCCGCTTGCTGGTTGCGATCGACCCTCAGTTCGATTAACTGACCTGGTTGAGCCGCTTTAACCTCGCTAGGCGAACCCTGCAATACCACTTCACCTGCCACCATAAATCCCATGCGATTGCATTGCTCCGCCTCCTCTAAATAGTGTGTGGTCACGAGAATTGCCGTTCCCTGACGGGCAAAATCATTAATCGTTCGCCAAAACTGCCGCCTTGCTAGCGGATCGACTCCAGAGGTAGGTTCGTCTAAAAACAGAATCTCTGGTTCGTGCATCACTGAAGCCCCAAAGGAAACCCTTTGTTTCCAACCTCCTGGGAGTTTCCCAGTCATCATATTTTCCCTGCCAATCAGACCGCAGGTTTCTAAAACCCACGAGATTTTTTGTTGGCGCAGGTGTTGTGGCACTTCATAAACACCGCAGTAGAATTCCAGATTTTGGAGAATGCTCAGATCGTCATAGAGCGTAAATTTTTGGCTCATATAACCGATGCGCTTGCGCAGGGCACTACTGCGCAGATTTTGGCTCTGTCCTGCCAAGGTCATTTTGCCACTGGTGGCTTCTAGCAAACCGCACAACATTTTAATCGTCGTGGTCTTCCCCGCTCCATTTGCACCTAAGAGTCCGTAAATTTCTCCATAGCGAATTTCTAGGTTGACTCCTTTGACAGCGCGGAACTTACCAAAGGTCTTTTGCAGATTTTCCGCCCCGATCGCTACATTCGCAGTCTGACCGAGGGTTGAGTTTTGAGGTTTAGAACGGGGGAAGGGAAGAAACAAGGGATCGGAACCCTGCTGGCGTAGTCGGGTCACAAAGACGTTTTCGAGCGTAGCTTCGCTGGCTTGAATGCTATCAATGGGGACATTGCTTTCGTAAAATGCCTGTCGAACAGCTTTCTCATCTTTTTCCGCATTCTCAATCAGAACATCTAAGCGATCGCCAAAGGTCTGCACGTCAGCAATACTAGAACGTCCGCGAGCGGTTTCTAGCAGTACTTCCTCGGCGGCAGCAAGGGAAGGGGTACGCACTTCTAATCTTTGCAATCCAAGATTGGCGCGTAATTGCGACAACGTACCGATTTCGCTAATTTGTCCTTCATACATTAAGGCAATGCGGTTACAACGTTCCGCTTCGTCTAGGTAGGGTGTTGCCACCACAATCGTCATGCCATCATCGGCAAGGGCGGCTAGCACGTCCCAAAACTCCCGCCGCGAGACGGGATCTACGCCTGTCGTGGGTTCGTCTAATAGTAAAAGTCGGGGTTGCGACACCAAGGCACAACAGAGGGCTAGTTTCTGTTTCATGCCGCCAGATAGCTGACCTGCTAAGCGATCGCCAATTCTTTCTAAACTCATCAATCGCAGATATTTATCGCGCCGTTGCTCGAATTGGTCGGTGGGAACTTGGCGTAGACCTGCGCTGTAATGTAAATTTTCGTCGATGCTTAGGTCTAAATAGAGAGAGAACTGTTGTGTCAGATAGCCAATATTCAATCTAGCCGTGCGCGGAGCCTGCCCCAAGACCAAAGCCTCACCAGCAGAGGATTCCATCACACCGCCCAAGATGTGAAAAGTAGTGGTCTTTCCCGCACCGTCGGGGCCAATCAGGCCAAAAATCTCGCCTTGCCGAACCTCAAAATCAATCCCTTTTACCGCCGTAAAGTTGCCATAGCGCTTGCTCAAATTCCGCACAGAGATCACGCGATCGGCAGAGACAGGATTTTCTGTTGACGGGTCAGAAGTAAGAAGCATTATTTTTTAGGGGTTATTTCTAAGTACAGGACAAAAGATTGAGAGCATTAGAAAAGGCATCAGCGTTGAGT
>NZ_JAZBJZ010000133.1:0-13976 GCF_036349135.1 Tumidithrix elongata BACA0141 | reverse complement strand
CTTCTCTCTTTTTATTTTCGTTTTTCGTCTCTGACTGATTTTTAGAGGTGCCCTTTATGCCCAACTTTGATAATGAACCCGTACCTGAGTTAAGAAATCCTCAAGGCGTTTTTCAGTCTGGCGATCTGAGTTTGAGAATTGAAGGAGAAGTGGTTCCAGTTGTGGATCTGGAATTGGGAAAGCAGCAATCTGTCTATTTTGAGCATCATATTCTGCTATGGAAAACGCCCAATGTGCGTTTGGGAATGAAGGGATTAAAGGGAGCGGCAAGACGCTTTTTTGCAGGATTAGAGATTTTTGTCACTGAAGCCCATGGTCCCGGTAACATCGCTTTTTCCCGCGAAGCTCCTGGACAAATTGTGGTGTTAAAACTAGAGCATGGGCAAAAGGTAGATGTGAGAGAACATCAGTTTTTATTGGCAACAAGCAATGTTGAATACAGTTTCTTTTTTCAACGTGGATTGGTGAATATTTTATTTAGCCGCAGTGGTGGACTGTTTATCGATCGCTTTGAGGGGAAAAAAGAGGGAGGATTGCTGTTAATCCATGGCTATGGCAATGTATTTGAAAAGTATCTGGCGGCGGGAGAAATGCTGGATGTAGAACCGGGGGCATGGTTGTGGAAAGATTCCTCGGTCAGGATGGAGACGGTTACGGCTTTGCAATCTAGCGGTGGCATTTTGGGCGCGATCGGCGTAATGCTCGGTGGCATTTCGTTTACGCTCAATCGTTTTATTGGCCCGGGGCGTTTGGGCTTGCAGTCTATGACTTACCATCCACCGACTCCAGAAGGAGCAACGCAGGTAGGAGGGAGTAATAATTTGTGAGTTTGGGGAATATCGTAACTTTTTAACTGCGAAAGGAATTCTTGCGATTTGAAACCATATGCTTAAAGTCCTCATAGTAAATTAAGGGCGATCGCAAAAAAATTTGCAGTCTTTGTCGAAATTGCCATGCTTCGACCGTCATAGATTTAGAAAGCATAAAATACCTTTTTGCTTTGACCAAATCTATTACAGAAGTATCCCTATGAAGTACGCAATTTTGGTTTATGAGACAGAGCAGGATATTGCTAACCGCGATACCTATATGCCTGCCTACAATGCTTACTCGCAAGCTCTGGTTGAAGCTGGCGTGATGGCAGGTGGTGCAGCACTTCATCCCAGCCATACTGGCACAACCGTCCGTCTGCAAAATGGGCAAAGGAGCGTTCAGGATGGGCCCTATGCTGATACCAAAGAGCAACTAGGCGGCTTTTTTATCATCGATGTTCCTGATTTAGATGCTGCTTTAGAATGGGCAGCACGCTGTCCTGCCGCCAGTAACTGTGCCGTTGAAGTTCGTCCTTTGTTACCCATGAACGAGAAATAGGAGAAGATTGAATGAAACTTTATTACTTCCCTCCCTCTCCCAACACGCGCAAAGCCCATGCTGTTGCAATCCATCTTCAACTGCCTGTGGATTTGCAATTGGTGGATTTACAGAAAGGCGAACAGCATGCGCCAGCATTCCACAAGCTGAATCCCACAGGTCGAACCCCAGTCCTAGAGGATGGTGATTTCATCCTTTGGGAGTCAACCGCAATTATGCAATATTTGGCAAGTCAGATTCCCAACACCCTCTGGTCTGAGGATGTGAAAACCCGTGCGGATATTATGCGCTGGCAAAGCTGGCAGCTAGCTCACTGGCATCATGCCTGTCAACCTTTGCAGTTTGAAAACTTTGTCAAGCCGCTGTTGCAACTGGGAGAGCCCGATCTACAGGTGGTACAACGAGCAACTGAACTGTTTCACAAAGAGGCGACTGTGTTGAACGAGCATCTAGCGGAACGCAAATTTTTAGTTAACGATACCCTGACGTTGGCTGACTTTTCGGTTGCTAGCGAACTGACCTATGCCATTCCAGGACGCTTTCCCTTAGAGAACTACGCTCATATTCGAGCGTGGTATGCTCGAATGGAGCAGTTACATGCTTGGGAAAAAACCGCACCAAGAGGCTAATCCATGGATGCAGGTCAAGCAGCAGAATTAGCCGCACGAAACTCCTATGGACGATTGGTTGCCTACTTGGCAGCGCGATCGCGAGATATTGCATCTGCGGAAGACGCTCTCAGCGATGCTTTTCTCTCTGCTTTAAAACATTGGGCAGAAACTGGAGTTCCTAAAAATCCTGAAGCTTGGCTACTGACAACCGCGCGGCATCGACTGATTGATGCTGCGCGGCGAAATCAAGTTCAGGATCGCATTCTTAGTAATTTTAAAGAGTCAGCATTTGCCGCAGAATCTGAAGCTTCTCTAGAGGAGGTCGTTTTCCCAGACGATCGCTTAAAATTGCTGTTTGTCTGCGCTCATCCTGCGATCGATGCCTCACTCCATACCCCTCTAATGCTGCAAACCGTACTCGGTCTCAATGCCGCTCAGATTGCCTCAGCTTTTCTGGTTGCCCCTGCGACCATGGGTCAGCGACTGGTGAGGGCAAAAGCAAAAATCAAGGATGCGGGGATTGCCTTTGAGCTACCCTCTGTCAGTGAGTTACCTACACGCTTGGGAGCAGTGCTAGAAGCAATTTATGCTGCTTACACGAATGGTTGGGAAACAGTGACTGGAATCGACCCAAGACATAGGGGGCTGACCGAAGAGGCCATTTGGTTAGCACGTCTATGCATTCAACTCATGCCCAAGGCAGCAGAAGCGCGTGGATTGCTTGCCCTGATGCTCTACTGCGAATCTCGCCGTGAAGCCCGTCGAACTGCAAATGGTGACTATATTCCTTTGTTAGAACAGGACACCATGCTGTGGTCTCAAGCGACGATCGCTGAAGCAGAGCGCGAATTACTTCAAGCATCTACCTCTCAACAAATGGGACGATTTCAGATAGAAGCCGCAATTCAATCTGTCCACGCTCAAAGGGCTGTGACTCAGCGGATCGATTGGGATGCGCTTGCCTTGTTATACGAGGGATTGATTCGACTTTCGCCTACTTTGGGCGCCTTAGTGAGTCATGCTGCGGCGATCGCAGAAGCAAAAGGCTTAGCGCAGGGGCTAACACTTTTAGAAGCATTACCAATTGAATCAGTCAAAAACTATCAGCCCTATTGGGCGCTAAAGGCACATCTACTTAAGCGATTGGGACGTAAATCTGAGGCACTAAAAGCCTATAACCTCGCGATCGGTCTTACAGAAGATGCTGCGATTCGCGAGTTTCTGGTACGCCAATCTTTACCCTTGAATACATAATCCTTTAGTCCATAGAATGCTTGCCACAGTTAGATCTCCTAGGATCTCAAAGTCTGGGCGATCGCTTCCAGGGCTTCGTCACACCATGCCACCCAATCTTCTTGATAGCGAATGGCGCGGCGAATGACTAGGTGCATATAGAGATCTTTGAGTTCCAGCGATTCTAGATGCTTGGCAAAGTGTTCGTCTAGTTTTTTGACCTGTTGCGCCATGTCGGTATGGAGCTGTCGTCTTCGTTCGATTTCGCGGACGATCGCTTGACTGGGCACGAGATGCCCTGCTAATCCCATGACGCCTAAATCTTCACGAATCGCAGTGGGTTCCATGGGTTTGGTCAGCCAATCGGTGAGTTCTTGTTTGCCGCGATCGGTAATGGAATAGATTTTCTTGTCCAGTCGTCCTGGTTGGGGAATTGCCTCATAGGTGACGTCACCTTGCTGTTCTAATTTGGTGAGTTCGGCATAAACCTGTTGCTGGCTGGCTTTCCAAAAGCAACCCCCAAACCCTTCAGCAAATTCCTTAGCCACTTCATAGCCGCTGAGCGGTTGCCGCGATAGAAAGGCGAGAATGGTGTGCTTGAGAGCCATAGACTTGCGTTATTAAAAATAGCTTGACGAATTGAATTGTTTCAGTGTACCTTATTTTTTGTACTCAAAAACTTGAATACAAAAAATGTAATTCATAATGAGCAATATTAAGTTGGGTAGTTGGCAAAGGCGATTGCGCGAACGCTATGGCTCATGGGCAGTGGTTACGGGTGCTTCGTCTGGTATTGGTCGCGCGATCGCATTTAGGTTGGCTGAGGCAGGGCTAAATCTGGTACTGGTGGCGCGAAGCCAAGCAGCATTAGAGGAGATGGCAGAGGATTTGACTGCGCAGCATGGGATTGACGTTGAGGTTGTGAGACTTGACTTAGCATTAGAGTCAGCAGTTGAAACCCTCGCTGCTACTACCCGCGATTTGGATATCGGTTTGTTGGTAGCAGCGGCTGGTTTTGGCACATCGGGGCAGTTTCTTCACTCCCGACTGGAACAAGAGATGGAAATGCTCAACGTGAACTGCCGATCGCTTTTGGGGTTGAGTTGGCACTTCGGGCGGCGGTTCGCAAAACGCGGTCGCGGTGGCATCGTCCTGATGAGTTCGATTGTGGGGTTCCAAGGCATGCCCTTTGCTGCTCACTACGCTGCCACGAAAGCCTACGTGCAGACCCTTGCCGAGGCATTAAACGTGGAACTTGCGCCCTTGGGTGTGGATGCGATCGCTTCTGCCCCAGGCCCAACAAATAGCAGTTTTGCCCATCGAGCGGGGATGCAAATGGGCAAGGCGTTGAGCCCAGACGAAGTCGCTGAGGCAACCTTGAAGGCTTTGGGTCGCCAGTCCACCGTGTTACCAGGATTTTTATCAAAGCTACTTGTCTATTCGCTGGCACTGTTGCCTCGGTGGGCAAGGGTGAGAATTATGGGCAGTGTGATGCACGGCATGACGAAGCATCAACAAGGGAAAAACTTGGGTGTGGCGAGGGTTAAATAGCATGAGCCTGACCTGGACAAAAAATCGTTACTTCCCACTGGCACTCGTCGCGATCGCCTCTTTAAGCGTTGGTGCGATCGGCTATGTCGCGATCGGCAATCGTGCAACACCACCGCCGATCTCCCAAGTTCCCCTTAAGGTGGAAACCGTTTCGGCATTGGGGCGATTAGAACCCGATGGTGAAGTGATTCAGGTATTCGCTCCCACTTCCTTAGATGGGGCGAGGGTTGAGAGCCTCAAAGTGACTCACGGTCAGCAGATTCGCAAGGGCGAAGCGATCGCGTTTTTGGATACTTACGCTCGTAGGGAAGCAACGTTTCGCGAAGCCCAAGAACAGGTTGCTGTGGCATTATCTCGCCTGCGGCAAGTGGAAGCAGGCGCGAAGTCAGGGCAAATTCGAGCGCAGGCAAGGGTAGTCGATCGCCTCCAGATCGAATTACAAACAGAATCAGCGACACAAGAAGCCGCGATCGCACGTTTAGAAGCAGAACTTCGCAATGCCGAACTAGAAGGTCAGCGGTATCAATATCTCCAGACCGAGGGAGCGGTTTCCGCCTCCTTGCGCGATAGCAAACGATTAACCGCAGATACTGCCCAGCAAAGATTGCAGGAGGCGCAGGCTGAACTAAGTCGAATTCGCCGATCGCGGCAGCAGCAGGTGGCAGAAGCCCAAGCAACGCTCGACCAAATTGCGGAGGTGCGTCCAGTGGATGTGGATGTTGCCAAAGCACAGGTGGCACAGGCAGAGGCAGGCTTGGCAAGGGCAAAAGCCGAACTGGATCTGGCGATCGTGCGATCGCCGCAAGACGGACAGGTTCTCAAAATTCATACCCGCGCGGGAGAACTCGTCGGTAGTAAAGGTGTGATTAGCTTGGGACAAACTCGGCGCATGGTGGCAGTCGCAGAAGTTTATGAGTTGGATATCAGTCGCATTCGCATCGGGCAGTCAGCGATCGTCACTAGTAAGAACAATGCCTTTCCCGATCTGTTGCGGGGCAAGGTCGTAGAAGTGGGTTTGGAGATTAATAAGAAAGATGTCTTGAATACCGATCCTGCGGCGCAATTTGATGCGCGGGTTGTGGAAGTGAAAGTGCTTTTGGATGAAGCATCTAGCCGTAAGGTTTCGGGTCTAACGAATCTCAGCATTCAGGTAGCGATCGATGTCCAATCTTGATGTCCAGTCTTAAGGAAGATCTCCATGACACATAAGCTGCTCGAATTTATGAACAAAAAGATTGAGAAGAAAGGGACTGGTCAGAAAAAGAAAAAGCCGCTGTTTCTCGCTTGGTTGCAATTACGGAAGGAACGAGCTAGGTTGCTGGTGGCGATCGCGGGGATTAGCTTTGCCGATCTTTTGATGTTTCTGCAAATGGGCTTTCGGGGTGCTTTGTTTAGCAGTGCCGTGGAATTCCATCAAAGTTTAAATGGCGAAATTGTGCTCTTAAGTAGCCGATCGCGATCGCTGATTTCCCTAGATAGATTTACGGAAAGAAGGCTCTATACCGCCGCAGGTGTCACAGGGGTGGAATCTGTCAGCCCAATCTATCTCAATTTCATTCAGTGGCGCAATCCCTACAACAAGGAGATTTGGGATATCTATGCCGTGGGCATCAATCCAGAACATCAAGTGATGAATTTAGCAGGCTTGCAAGCCAATTGGGAGAAGTTGCGTGAACCCGACACAGCCCTATTTAATGCCAACTCCCGCAGCGAATTCGGCGCGATCGCCCAACACCTTCAGTCAGGGGAATCCGTCACGACCGAAATTAACGAACGGCAAATTCAGATAAGGGGACTGTTTCGCCTCAGCCCCACCTTTGGAATCAATGCCTATCTGATTACCAGCGACATCAATTTCCTACGCATGGCTCCCTTCCGACAAAAAGGGCTGATTGATGTGGGTGTGGTTAAGCTCAAACCAGATGCGGATGTACAAAGGGTTCTGGCAGAACTGCGATCGCGCCTACCCAATGATGTCAAGGTCATGACTAAAGCAGAATATATTCAAGCTGAAGTTGCGTTTTGGAATGCCAGTACGCCCGTGGGTTATACCTTTGATTTAGGCGTGGTAATTGCTTTTATCGTCGGGGCTGTAATTGTCTATCAAATTCTCTACAGTGATGTCACCGACCATTTGCCAGAATACGCCACGCTCAAGGCAATGGGATTTCGCGATCGCTATTTACTGATTGTGGTCTTCCAAGAATCCTTAATTTTGGCGGCATTGGGTTTCCTTCCAGGCACAGCGATCGCCTTAGGTGTGTACGAGATTACGAAGATTGCCACATCCCTACCGATGGCGATGGATCTTGGGCGAATTGTGTTTGTCTTCCTTCTCACAGCGATCATGTGTTCTGCTTCTGCTGCGATGGCAGTGCGAAAGTTGCAGACTGCCGACCCTGCTGATATTTTCTAGGAGTAGTCTATGTTTCCATCTCACGCGCTAGAAATCCCCGAATCTATCCATGCATCCTCTGAACCCGTCATCTCGATTGCCAATCTCAATCATTACTATGGACAGGGTTCGCTGCGCAAACAGGTGCTGTTTGAGATTAACCTGCAAATTCAGCGGGGCGAAATCATAATTATGACGGGACCATCGGGTTCTGGCAAAACGACGCTGTTAACGCTGATGGGCAGTTTGCGATCAGCTCAGACAGGCAGTTTATCCATTCTCGGGCAGGAGTTGCTCAACGCCAGTCGCGAACAGATGACCTTGGCGCGTCGCAATATTGGGTATATCTTTCAAGCCCACAACCTCTTGAACTTTCTCACGGTTTATCAGAATGTCGAAATGGCTTTGGAAATCCACGACATCACCGCAGCAGAGGCAGACGATCGCATTCGGCATGTCTTAACAGCGGTAGGTCTAGCCCATCGCATGGATTACTATCCCAGCGATCTGTCAGGCGGACAGAAACAAAGGGTGGCGATCGCTCGCGCCCTCGTCAGCCAACCCAAGATTATTCTGGCGGATGAACCCACCGCTGCCCTCGACAAGAAATCAGGACGCGATGTGGTGGAAATTATGGAGAAACTGGCGAAGGAACAGGGTTGTACGATCCTACTCGTGACCCACGACAATCGCATTCTCGACCTCGCCGATCGCATCATTTATATGGAAGATGGATATTTGGTGGATCGCTCTGATAGCGAAGCGATCGCGTCGTAGTAGATTATCCACTTTTTCTTTCCGCAGCGTTCGCACTTTACCATGTGGGTTGCTATAGTTCGTCCCAATCGCGCCATTCCACTTGTTGTACCTCTAAATAGCGATCGACAGCTTGACCGATGGTTGGGAAAAAATTCTCAGTGCCCAACTTGCTAAACAAACCATAACGTTTCAACCGATCTTTAACGGGCCCTTTCATCTCAGCAAAACACAACTCGATGCCCACATCTTGCAAGGTTCGATCTAGCTCGGCGATCGCATCGGCTGCAGTGACATCAATATCGGTTACAGGTTCTGCCGCCACGACCACCCATTTGGTTGGGGTTGGCGCATCGGCAACCGATCGCATGACTTGATAGTTAAAGGTTTCGGCATTGGCAAAAAATAAAGGGGCATCCCAACGAAAAAGCACTAACCCAGGAATTCGTCTGGCTTCGGGATGTCTGACAATATCGTGATAGCCTTTGAGTCCATCTACCCGACCGAGTACCGCATAATAGGGTCGCCACGCACTCCAAACAAACGCTAGCAAAGCCAGCCCCACCGCAATAAAAATTCCTTGAATCACCCCCAGTAAAGCGACTCCCAAAAAGCAGACAATCGATAGAAAAAACTCAAACCGACGCAGTTGATAAAGGCGCAAAACACTGGAAATTTCCACGATCGCAAAAGTTGCGGAGATCACCACTGCACCAAGGGCAGCGTGGGGCAGGTCTTGCAGCAACATTGGCACAAAAAATAGCAACAAAGCAATACATAATGCTCCCACCACACCCGTAATTTGGGTTTTGGCTCCCGCTGACTCCGCCACGGGCGTGCGCGATGCACTGCTGCTGACTGAAAAACCTTGGAAACATCCCGTAGCAATATTCACAATGCCCAAAGCAATCAGTTCTTGGTTGCGATCGACTTTATAGCCACCCCTTAGAGCAAAGGTACGCGATAGCACGCTCATATCGGCAAAAGAGACTAAAGCGATCGCTACAGCACTCGACAATAAAACATTGAAGTCACTCGACGTAATCTGGGGAATTTGAAAGGTCGGCAAACCCTGAGGCAAGATACCGATAACCGAAATATTTTTAGTCGTCGCTAGCCCAAAGCTGGAAGTAATCAAAGTTGCACCGATCGCGGCAACCAAGACACCTGAGATTTTAGGGAAAAATCGCTTAAATCCCAAGATCGTCGCGAGGCAAGATATTCCGATCGCGAATGCCGTCCAATTGGTTTTACCTGCGAGAATCCCTTGCACCAGTTCATTCAATTCTTGTAAGAGGCTATTCCCATGCACAGAGAAACCAAATAATTTGGGTAATTGCCCGATAAATACAGTCAAGGCAATCCCATTCAGATAACCATAGCGAATGGGTTTCGATAGTAATTCTGTAATAAATCCAAACTTGGCAATTCCCGCAAAAATACAGAGAAATCCCGATAAAATCGCCAACATTCCCGCGATCGCTACGGTACGGTTCGTATCGCCATGGGATAGGGGCAGTACCGTGGCAGCAATCAGGGCAATCAATGCGGAGTCAGGGCCTAGCACCAAAATGCGGCTGGGGCCAAAGATGGCATAGGCGATTAAAGGAACGATTGTGGCATACAGACCATAAATAGCGGGTAACCCTGCGGCTTCGGCATAGCCCATGCCAGCGGGGATGAGAATCGCTGTGAGTACCAATCCCGCACTAATATCTTGAAGTAGCCATTGGGGCTGATAACTGCGCAGCACCGTGAGAATGGGAAACCAACGAACGAACCCGTAGGGATAGGGGGAAGGGTTAAAGGGATTATTTGCGGGAGGGGGAGAAGGTAAAGGATCTGTCAAGAATCTGCCTCGGTAACTAGCTGTAGCTGAGGTTTTTCTCGTTCCCCAACCAAATTAGTCTACTTGACACTTGACACACCATGAAAGGAAGGTTCTGAAACCTAGCAGCTATGTCTGTTTGGTGATGAGCAGTTTACTCAGGTCGAGATGGGGAGCGATCGCATCGGCAAGTTGGTCAAAGATGCGATCTCGTTGTTGTTGATAATCTAAGGTATCGATAGGTAAGGGTGAGATGCCGCGCTTATGCCGTAACTGATTTAACCAATGGCGTCGCCACTTCCCACTGTCAAATAATCCGTGCAAATAGGTTCCCCATACCCTTCCATCCGTAGTCACCATACCGAGTTCGGGATCGTCAAACAGTTCGCTGATCTGATTTTCTTGTTCTGGCAAAATCCTAGAAATACCTTGATGAATCTCATATCCCGCGATCTCAAACCTGCTCTGTCCGAATTCCCGCTCAAATTCCCGATCGAGTTCCTTCCCAAATAACGAACAAATAGACAGGGCTTGACGCTGGCGGAGAATTTTAGTGTCGGTAATCGTGGTTGTAATCGGCAGGAGTCCTAATCCCGCATAACTTCCCGATTTCCCTTCTCTACCCTCTGGATCGGCGATCCCTTGTCCTAACATTTGCAGACCACCGCAAATCCCTAAGATTGTGCCGCCACCTTGCCAATAGTCGCGCAACTGGTCAGCCATCCCAGATTCCTGTAGGGCGATCAGATCGGCGATCGTGGTTTTGGAACCGGGTAAAATTACAGCATCGGGATTCCCTAAAGCTTGGTTCAATGGAACAAAGCGCAAATCCACCGTAGACTCAGCGATCAGCGGATCGAAATCCGTAAAGTTGGAAATTCGAGGTAGTCGTAATACCGAAATACTTAGGTCTGTAGGCGAGAGCCGACTGCGACGTTCAAACAAACTCACCGAATCTTCGGCAGGGAAGGCGATATCGAGGTAGGGAATCACGCCGATCACGGGAATCCCTGTATATTCCTCTAGCCAATCGATCCCAGATTGCAGAAGAGATCGCTGTCCTCTAAATTTATTGATGACGATGCCTTTAATCTGCGATCGCTCCTCAGGGGTAAGCAGTTGCAAGGTTCCCACCACATGGGCAAAGGCGCCGCCCAGATCGATGCTGACAACTAAGATTGTGGCAGCATTCAAATGCATCGCCACCCGCATATTGGTTAAATCGCGATGCTTGAGGTTAATTTCGGCGGGACTGCCTGCTCCTTCGCAAATCACCAAATCAAACCGATCTGCCAACTTCGCTAAGGAAGCTTGAATGCATTCCCAACCGCGATCGAAGTAATTTTGATAGTACTCCGAGGCTTGGGTTACACCTACAGCTTTGCCTAAGAAAATCACTTGGGAAGTCATATCGCCTTGAGGCTTGAGCAAAATGGGATTCATTTCCACGCTGGGTTCGACTTGCGCTGCCCATGCTTGCACAGCTTGAGCATAGCCAATTTCACCCCCAGTTTCTTCCCCTTCCATCTTGACAACATAGGAATTGAGGGCCATGTTTTGCCCTTTAAAGGGTGTGACTTTCCATCCTTGGCGATGGTAAAGGCGACAGAGCGCGGCACAGATTAGAGATTTTCCCGCATTGGAAGTGGTTCCCACCACCATGATTGCTTGCATAGAGACTAAACGGTATGATTACCTGAAAAAATTTAAGTAATTTTCTATTCTTTCAGCCTTCGCATCATAACCTATACCAACTTTCATGTTTGGTTCATACCTGAGCGATCGTTAGATGCTCTAAGCACATTTCCCTCTTACGCTAAAATCTTTCTCATGAAATCTAGCCGATTAACCTGGAAAATCCTTTGCTTTCTCTAAATTTCAGCTAAAATATTTTGGTGCAACTGAAGTTGATTTCAAAGGTGCTGAATTTGATATGGAATAAGTAGCTCTGACTTTCACTTAGCGCATGGACAGTTTTTGGACTATCGGTATGCCTTAGAAGATGAAGATCCAGAGCGCGTTTTATATTTAGCTGTACCTCATTTCGTTTACCAAACTTTTTTTAATTTAGCTTTTATTCATAGTGTTGTACAACGAAGTCAATTGAAGCTTTTAATCTATAACTTAGAACAGGAGACTATTGAGCGATGGATAGAGTAACTGTTTATAGGCAATATATTCAACAGTTATTGCAAGCAAGGGCAAATCGTTCTATGCAATCCTCAAAGGAAGTTGAGGCTCAGACTATTTTTGATGTCGAGCGAGATCATTACCAATTGGTCTATGTGGGTTGGAAGCGAAACGGGATAAGGGACTATGGATGTTTGTTACATCTAGATATTAAGGATGGAAAAATTTGGATTCAATATGATGGAACGGAAGATGGGATTGCTTATGAATTATTAAAATTAGGTGTACCAAGTCAAGATATCGTATTGGGCTTTCAACCTGCTAGAGTGCGCTCTGACACTGAGTTTGCTGTAGGTTAAGTTTACACGTCTTCTCATCGTCATTATCCCGAATTAGACGGATTTTAGCGATCGCTTTTCTGTAAACTTCATGATTAGAAAGTTCAGATTTTGACAGGCTATATTGAGGCAATTAGAGGCTTGGTGGCGTTGATGTAAAGGAAGCGATCGCGTGTTTGCGGATGACTGACCATAAAGCCTACCTGAGCGATCGCGGCTAAAAGTTCGGATGTTTTTTCTGCCCAGCGACTTTGGGGTTCAGCGATTAGTAAGCTGCCTCCACCCTTGAGCGTGCGATATGCCTCTTTGAGATAGTCTGCATAGTTTAGCCCCATAAGAGAGAGAGAAAATACGGCAACATCGAGGGTTTTGTCGTCGAGAGGTGTATGGGTAATGTCACAAGCGATGACTTTATCGTTAATGGCAATGTGATCGAAAGAGCGAACGATATTGGGGAGCAGGTCAGCTAGTTTGGCTTCACCACATCCAAAGTCACCAATCACCAGATCGGGATGGTTTCGCAGACTCTCGGCAATTTTTTCATAGGGAACTTCTGTCCAAGTTTGACGGGCTTCGCGATAGAGAGTGTGGTATTGATACCATTCTTCGGGGTTTTGGGTGAGGCGATCGTGGGTGGTGTGGCTATAGGAATTATTGAAACGGTTATTCATAGCGGAGAATTCACCAAAGCGACGTTGTAGGATTTTAGCGATCGCTTCTGGTAAAGGTACGCGCAATTCTTCGTGATCGATTTCAAAAACTTCGCCGCGCTCAAGGCGATCGATCCATCCTTGCAAGGCTTCACCTGCTTTTTGCAGCACGACTTTTTCAGATGCGAGTTCGCCTTTGGGAATTACGCCATCAAGGGCAGTATCGGCAAGGGACTTCTTCCATTGGATGCGATTCCATCGGTACTGACGATCCCACGACCATACATCATCGTTGTGAGCGAGGACAACTTGGGGAATTACCACTTCTACTTTTTCAAATTTCGAGCCTTGGCGATAGAGCCGCCCGACTAATTGCTCGTATTCGGCATGAGTCCAAGGTAGGCTGGCGATAATCATGCGATCGCAAACGTACTGCAAACCATTTACTCCCGTCCCGATGGGAGCCGTACCGATCAGAATATCGATTTCTCTTTTGACGAAATTGTTTAAGGATGATTCTCGCTGATGGGAATCTTCGATGCCCGTGAATAAGCCCACTGTATAGCCTGCGGCGGCGATCGCTTTGCGGAGAGGTTCGACCATGCCATCGACATAGTGGGTATAAACGAGCGTTCCTGTTTTGAGATGGTTGATGATGGTGTCGATTTTGGCTTCTAGCAAGACTTGCTCGACGGCTAGGGGACTGACTTTAATTGCCTGCACTAAATCAGGTCGCAGATTTTCGCCTGAGATTTCGGGGAAGATTTCGGCAATTGCGATTTTGTAATTGGGGCGGTAGCGAATGCCATACAGCATCAGTTTTTCGTGCATGGCGAGGGCATTGGCGATCGTGCTAAAGGTTTTGAGTTCGTCAAATTTTTCACCTCTGGTCATTTCCAGTAGTGCTTTGGCTTTGTAGAGGTTGTTGATCACGGGTGTGGCACTCATGCCCAAGACGCAGAGTGATTTTTTGACGGATTTGATGAGTAAATACAGGTTGATTTTAGACACAATAAAGTGCATTCCATTTTATGAATGCACTATCTAATAATTGTTTGCTCTAGTAGACTACGGCGTAAAAATGTCTACCGTTAAACTGCCAGAGCCTTTCCT
>NZ_JAZBJZ010000132.1:0-14132 GCF_036349135.1 Tumidithrix elongata BACA0141 | reverse complement strand
CCTTTTTTCTTGATTTTTATTCTCTTTTGGGCTCTCATGAATAATGCAGGTTAGCAAAAATAAAATGATCGCACTAGACAAGCAGCAAGCAAATTCGCAAGATCGTCTCAAGTCTATAGATTGGCAACCAATCGTTCGTCAATTTGAAGCGATCGTGGGGGCTAAAAACGTCGTGCGAACCCGAGAAGAACTGTTAGCTTATGAATGCGATGGCTTAACAAGTTACAAACAGCAACCTGCCGTGGTTGTACTGCCTCGCACCACTGAGGAAGTCTCAGAGATCGTAAAAGTGTGCGATCGCTTCGCACTTCCTTTTTTGGCTAGAGGTTCCGGCACAGGCTTGTCAGGGGGGGCTTTACCCTTAGAGAATTCCGTCCTAATCGTAACCGCCTTGATGAAGCGTATTCTCAAAGTTGACCTTGAGAATCAACGCGTAGTCGTGCAACCGGGAGTAATTAATAACTGGGTAACTCAGGCAGTGAGTGGTGCTGGCTTTTACTATGCCCCAGATCCATCCAGTCAAATCATCTGTTCCGTTGGGGGAAATGTCGCAGAAAATTCAGGTGGGGTGCATTGCCTCAAGTATGGGGTCACGACCAATCATGTTTTGGGGTTAAAGCTGGTATTGCCTGACGGCGCGATCGTAGACGTGGGCGGCGAGATTGCCGAAATGCCAGGATATGACCTTACAGGTATCTTTGTCGGTTCGGAAGGAACCTTAGGGATTGCCACTGAAATTACCCTGAGAATACTCAAAGCAGCGGAATCCATTCATGTTCTACTGGCTGACTTTGAGAATGTAGAAGCCGCAGGCGCAACAGTCTCAGGTGTGATTGGCGCAGGCATCATTCCTGGTGGCATGGAAATTATGGATAATATGAGCATCAATGCTGTAGAAGATACACTCGCCACAGGTTGCTATCCTCGCGATGCAGCAGCAATTCTCTTAATTGAAATTGATGGTTCAGAATTGGAAGTTGCTGAGAATGCCAAGCGAGTAGAATCAATTTGTCTCCAGAACGGCGCACGCAATGTCACCACGGCGACAGAAGTTGAGCAACGCCTCAAACTTTGGAAGGGTCGCAAGGCAGCTTTCGCAGCTATGGGAAAACTTAGCCCAGATTATTACGTTCAAGACGGCGTTATTCCCCGCACAAAATTACCCTATGTGCTCAAAGAGATGGAAGCGCTCAGCCAAAAATATGGCTACCCCATTGCGAATGTTTTCCATGCAGGGGATGGCAACTTACATCCATTGATTCTCTATAACAATTCTATACCTGGTGCGTTAGAAAAAGTCGAAGCATTAGGGAGCGAAATCCTCAAGCTCTGCGTCAGAGTAGGGGGAAGTATCTCTGGTGAGCATGGCATTGGTGCAGACAAGCGCTGTTACATGCCCGAAATGTTCAGTCCTTCTGATTTGGAAACCATGATCTGGGTGCGATCGTGCTTCGACCCTAAAGGAATTGCCAACCCAACCAAGATTTTCCCAACTCCCCGTACCTGTGGCGAAGCCGCCAATTCTCAGGCGATTCATCAGTTAGATAGTCAATTTAAGCAGATAGAAAGGTTTTAGAAGAGTTGTCAGTCGTCGGTCGTCAGTAGTCAATTTGGATAACACACAACAATTGATATCATTGCCCAATAACCAATAGCCTTCTTATGACAAACTACACGCTAAAAGTTCTACAAAAGACGGTTTTTAAATTACAGCCCATTGATAGCAGCCAAATCACAGACCCAAAGCAAAAGCAAGAGATTGCGGCTGGGAAAGAATTCGCTCTGCATAGTTATCTATTCGATCGCGTCAGCAATCATTACAAAGTTGCCCTCCTGATCGACTCTTTCAACGGTCGAAATACTTGGTACGTCTATGCCGAACATGTTCAGATTCTCAAAGATGATGTCGTGCAGCCCAAAGGAGCACCTGAATCCCCTAAAGCTCCATCTAGTGTAAAGTTGAACGTTCCGTATTTTAGCCAGCTAGATAACGTGAATAATCCGTTTGGTTCCTGCAATGTTACATCTACAGCCATGTGTCTCGCCTACTTTGGACTACGAGCCCAAGATCCCGATGTCCAGTTAGAAGACGAGTTATATAATTACTGCGATACCCACAGCTTAGATCGCCATAACCCTGCCGATCTGGCGACGTTGATCGCTGACTACGGCTATAAGGATAAATTTCAACTAGAGGCAAAATGGTCAGATGCAAAAGCTTGGCTCAATCAAGGTAATCCTCTGATCGTACATGGCTACTTTACAAAATCTGGTCACATTGTGGCGATCGTTGGGTATAACGAAGCTGGATGGGTTGTCAACGATCCCTATGGTGAGTGGTCGGCAGATGGCTATGACACCAATGCCAGTGGAGCAGGTTTAACTTACTCCTATGAGGCAATGGAGAGAGTCTGTGGAACTGATGGCGATGCTTGGATACACTTTGTCAGCAAGTGAATTCCTAGGAGAGCATTTTCCTTGGCAAGATCAACGTTCGATAAATAGCATTGTCCAGTTGCAAGGTTGCTGTAAGTCACCAAATTGCCCTTTTATCATAAATTCTAACGCCTCATGGGTAGGGAAAAAATTGCGAGATACATAATAGCCTCGTTCTGCCATCACACCATCTAGATAACTGCGTTGCAAATAGTTGTTCCCACCATCTGTATCAAATGATGTGAAATAGCTATTTGAACCTCTTACAGCCATAAATACTGCGTAATCAGGGTTGTTTTTGTAGTGTTCTGGAACGAGAAAGATACCATAAACATTATGTCGCCCAAGCCAAGGTTGCGCGACTATCTTTACGGCACGAATTTTGTAGACTTTGGGATTGCTAGTGGTGTCTGAGCTGCATTCAACCGTGGGAGGTCGATGCAACAGCCACAGAAAGATGCCTGTGCCTCCAATGAGTACACTAAAAATCGCGATCGCAATCGGTAAGAGTTTTTGCCTAGTTTTCATAACATCAAATAGAATTTCTATCTATCTGATTTAAAGTTCCCATCCTATCTCAATCGATTTGGGCAATTTTTGCAGTATCTAATTTATCAATAGCAATACGATCGCATTTTCAGGTCTATCAACTTACAATTCCGCCCTAACGATTTCTAATTGATCAGAGTTTGGATAATTGCTTCGTGGCTTAGACCTTCCAAAACTAGGTTTTCAACAACAGCAAGGCGTTCGGGTAGACCAATAATAAAGCGATTACAGTCTTCTCCTCTTGATTCGCAAGTAGTTTGTGCTGCTAATAACTCTCTACCTGAAAGACGACTAAAAAAGGAAGTGAGAATGCCCGCTTCTAAAAAGCAGCTAGGACGATTGTCTCCTAAAACCTGTTGGCTATAGGGAGAGTTATAGGTTTTAATCACTAGAATTCCTTGGGCTTGATATTCTGGATCGAATTCAAACTTTCCCCAACCATGGGTTTTCCAACATTCCTTTAAGCACTGGAGGAATGTAATCATTTCCATCTCAGCGAGGGATTGATCGTAATACTCGGCGATCGACTCGCTAAAACGGGTATAAAAGTTTCTACCCCACCATTTACCGCAGTTATATAGAACTAATCTAGCAGCCTGTCCTGTTTCCTTTGCCAAACCCGCATAGAGCGCAGAGATGAGCGTATCAGGAATAGCCAGTAAGCGATCGCCCCTACGACTTTCTAGTAAGCCTAGTTCTAAATCGCCTCGCACATAGGCCCCATAATCGAAATAATTGGCAGGGACACGATTATCTTTAAGTAAATCAGCAACTGAAATCATAAGTTAATTCTTAGTCAGTAGATTCTTGACAATGGATAACAAACGACAACTTGATCAGTAAATCAGTGTTACTTGGGCAGTAGTAATCAACGGCTGTACCAAGGCAAGCTGGCTAGCACTGAGTTCTTTCTTTAAGACTTGATTGAGAGATTTATAGAGGGTCTCATTGAGTCGCCGCAAATCGTGAGCTGACATAATTTGCTCTAGCCAACCCAGCAGTCTTTGCTTGAGAAAGTCCTCATCGTTTAACAACATGGACATAGCACAATAGCGCATTACCAATACAAGATTTTTAATCCCCCTTTCAACATCAGCGGCATCAACTTTTGGCATTTCTTCTTCCACGCGATCGGCGACTGCTTGAAGAATATCTAACTCGCGATCGCGTAAAAGCTTATATAGGGCAAGGCGCTCAGGCAAAGAAGTAACATAGGATTGTAGCAATCCAATTTCTTCGGTGCCAAGATATCGCTCATTGGCTTGATCGATCAAGTCTTGAATCTGACTACTCATAGGTTTATCCGTGGAAAATTAAAAATGACAACTAGAAGAAACTAGAAATATCATCTAGAAAATCCTCTAAGGTTTCTTTCTTTTCTTCTGCTATAGGCAAGGTGGGCAAGGGGACTGGTGCGGCAGCAAGAGGCACACCCGACCAAGGAATCATACTGAAATACTGGGTTACAGAGAACTTGAGGCTCAGGGTAGGGGCGATCGCAGTTTGCCCATTAAGACTGTCCCCCCCACGATCGAGCAACGATGGAACGATCTGAGGACGATTTTCCCAATTCACCCCCTGCCAAAAGCTACGGACTGATTGCCGCGACCAAGTTGATGTTGTGCTCATTCTAGTAACTCACCATTGCGTAAGCGTTTTTCGATATCACGACTAGTTCCCCCCTCATTAAGCCAAAATGCCGCCGCATCAATGCGATTTTTACCCCCTAGCAAAAATTTACAGTAGTTTTCCCCCATGGAGTAGCATTGAATTTCAATACAATCCAATTCTTTTTTGACCAGATAGGTAAAGAATCCAGAAAACAAACCAGCATAGAGGTGACAAACGGGTTTCCCAACGTCGCCTAAAGTGCGCGCCACTGCGGAGTCAAAAATGCTAATGAACATAAAGCCCTGTTTGCGATCGCTCATATCCATTTTCCAACGTCCCCATCCCTGAGAAGTAAAGGGCCACCACCAAGTTTCCAACAAGAAAGGTAGGTTCGTTTGACGAATACCTCGACCAAAATCTCGCTCAAACCACTGGGTAAAAAACTCAGCATCCTTTCGCCCCCACTCGCAGCCGATGGTATACATCACTGCCGCCGAGGCTTCACCTACTTCTTCTTCTAAACCTTCTTGCAGCCCAATGATAAAGTCTTCACTGGTCAGGACATTTCGTAAACCGTTCCAGTCCTCAATCACCCCACTTTCAAAATTAGGCTTAAAGAAATCTTGCAGACTATAGTGGTTATTTCTTTTTTTGACATTAAGCGAGCTTTCAGACGGTTTTACCGCAACAGTCATAAATTTGACACTCCTAGCTGAACGATAGATTTACGCAAAGATTTATGAACAAACTTTAGAAAGAGATTACAAGCCCCTCTTTGTACCAGGTAACTGCTCAGCCACACGAAAATCGGTATTTTCAAGCTGTTTAACCATCGAACGAGTGATGAGTTGACCAATATCGACAAGGGTTTGTCCCGTCACAGGGTGCAACAAAGGCTTTTCACAACGACGACCGATCAGAGCCTCAATATCTTGAATTGATTGCACATACATCCCAACTGGTAGCTCTACGACTACCCCTTCCGCCATCACTTTGGCTTGACAAGCTAGACGAGAATTAGGTTTACAGGTCGTGATTACCTCTAAAGTGCGTTGTTCTCGTCTTGCCATTGGACTCAAAGAATCCATCCCAGACTGGATGTAAACATGACAGGTGGCACACATTCCGCGCCCACCACATTCCTTGAGAATATTTAAATCTTCTCCCATCAATACCGAAAGCAGCGCACCGTTTGTAGCGATATCTGCTTCTTGTGCGATCGGCTCAATTCTGACTCGCTTAGCCATGAGTTCCCTACCCCTACCTAATTGCCACTTGGTATTCTTAAGCTAACACTAAGTCTATCGCATCTGAGGGAATGGTCTGTATTTATTGGCTTAACAAATTTTGCTCTTAATTCAGCATTCGTTACTTCGGATCTTCCCCAAGCAGTAAATCTTGCTGTTGAGCGTCAAGACAATCTTGCTTGAGCATGACATCAAAGTTACGAATTACCTGTCGGCAACGCTTGATAAAAGCTCTTGTCCACTCTTGGATCTGATGATGTTGTTCAGAATTGCATGCGATCGCTTTTTGACGGGGATGGGAAATTTGGGCATTGCGATCGATCTCAACTTCTGCTAGCCAAGCGATCGCGGGTCGGCTAGAACGCCAGTAGTTGGCAACGACCATTTTACCAAGATAGTCTGTGGTAAACCGACTCAATTTGTTCATCACTAAGATAAGTTCATCTAACTTATACTCTTGCGCACTATTTTTCGTTGATACTGACTTAATGTGCGTTTCTACTATTGCGGCATCTAATAAAGATGCCTGTGGTTTTGGTGCTGGGGTTATGGATGGTTTAGTGTTGACTTTAGAAGGCTGAGGAGGCATAACATGAGCCTGTGATTTTTTTGCTGGTTCGCTAACCAGTTCAACGGGTATAGCAGCCTTTACTAGTTGATTTACTGGTAAACCTGTTAGTTGGGTTCCGAAATTGTTCTGACTTGTGGCTGTAGCTTGCGTAGCACCACCCAATAAAAGTTTGAAAGCAGAAATCGTATTGTAGGCATCTGTCTCAACTAGCTTCTTGATACTAGTAATTGCCTTTTTATAACGTTCTAGATCCAAATCTTTTCCAGTTAATACCAAGAGTACTAAGCCATGACTGAGCTTGTAGATAAAAACAGTATTTTCAGAGAAGGAAAATTCAAAGGCTTCAAACCCTTCTGGCACATTTTCTAATACATGCAAGACCCCTTGCCCCAAAGCCTGCTTTGTTCTCTCCAAGACTGAATCTAGCCCATAAAAACATGGTCGCATGCGCCTATTCGTGAGGGCAACGCCATCAATTCCTGCTAAATTCAGAAAATCTTGGATATCCGCCCGATTCATAATTGTTCACACTTCGTTTTTTATGATCGACATTCCTTTCACCCTAGACCAATTACGCATTCTAAAAGCGATCGCCGCTGAAGGTAGCTTTAAGCGCGCTGCTGATAGTTTATACGTGTCGCAGCCAGCTGTTAGTTTGCAAGTTCAGCACCTAGAGCGACAACTAGATGTGCCTTTATTCGATCGGGGTGGGCGACGCGCACAGTTGACGGAGGCAGGGCAATTACTCTTGTCATACGGCGATCGCATTTTAAGCTTGTGCCAAGAAACCTGTCGCGCCATCGAAGACTTACAAAATCTTAATGGTGGAACCCTGATTATTGGGGCTAGCCAAACAACTGGTACTTACTTGATGCCTCGGATGATTGGTTTGTTCCGCAAGAAATACCCTGAAGTCGCAGTTCAGCTCCATGTTCATTCTACTCGCCGCACTGCATGGAGTGTTGCAAATGGGCAGGTAGACTTAGCAATTATTGGCGGTGAAATTCCCGCCGAACTGCTCGATTCATTAGAAATTACCCCCTATGCTGAAGATGAGTTGGCTTTAGTATTACCGACAATGCATCCCTTGGCTCAAGCGGGCACTCTACCAAGGGAAGAGTTATATAAATTACAATTTATCGCCTTAGATTCTCAGTCTACAATTCGCAAGGTGATCGATCAAGTTTTGATGAGGAGTGGGGTCGATCCAAAGCAATTGACGATTGAGATGGAGTTAAATTCAATTGAGGCCATTAAAAATGCCGTACAGGCAGGTCTAGGAGCCGCATTTTTGTCATTAACGGCGATCGAAAAAGAATTACAAGTTGGTGCCATGCACCAAGTCTTAATCGATGGCTTGGTAATCAAGCGGACGTTATTACAAATTAGAAACCCCAACCGTTACCGCTCTAAGGCAACGGAGGCATTTTGTGGTGAAATCTTGCCGCTATTTAGAGATAAAGCGATCGGCAACCCCACGGTAATTTAAATTTATTTAGGAAATTTATTTGGGTCGAAAAATGCCAAAGGAGGAGGTGTACCCATGTAAAAAGGTCGTACCGCCCACAGGTCCAATTTCTCCTGAGCAGAAAAAACCACCAAGGGGAAGTAGTCCCAAATATTTGTTAAATAGCTCCGAGTCAAAATTTGGTTTGCCATAGAGTTTTTCGCCTCTACCCACACAGGAAAACATAACTGCTGCCATCGCTGAGTTAGATTCTTCAGAAATATGCTTGTGATAGCGCCTGAGCACGTCTTCTAGATCTAGGGCTGAAGCATGGGCATCCCGCAGGTGTAACTGAATTCGCTGTCCTGGGCGCATTCTGTCACCAACTGCGATCGCCCCCGATTTTGGATCGACACCAATAATGTTACGAATTAAGAAGTCGCCCTGCTCCGGTGCAGATTTAAATTCATTCATCACTACACCCAAAAACAGAGAATTTTGTGCCAATTGGCGATCGCTTTGGCTCAGATCGCCCACAATATCTTGCAAAACCGTTAGGGGGGGTTGTCCTTCTAGAGAAAGAATGAGGTTGCGATCGCACTCAGAGACTTGCAACATCTTGCCAATCGGACGACAGCCCTGCGCCACAACTGCATCAATGGAAACATCCCCCCATAGGGCAATACCCACTAAACCTTGACGGTAGAGCTTGTAGTTATCTTTGTCATGAACACAAAACAAAGCATTGGCACCAAGTCCACCCCCACTCGCCAAGCCCCCAACTTTAACCGCACTAGGGTAAGCAAAATCTAAGCCTTGCAGTAAATCGTTAACAGGAAATGAAAAGGGATCGCCAAGAATCACAAAGTTTGGCTGTACCTGTGGGTCAACATCGATCAGCTCCTGCCAATGATTAGGCGGACTGTCCAGATCGGGCACATCTTCTTCGCTGAGATGAAATATTTTCATCTCAACATTTGGCAAGTGACCGACCATCAGAGATACCGCTGGCACGTCTTCTAGCTCTTGACCTCTACCCACAATGCCGCTACCCGAACAGCCAATCAAACACTTGAGTGGCAACTTTTCTGCCAGCAAGGGCAATAGCCGAAGATAGTCACTGGCAAAGCTACTTGAGATAAACAGCAATCCCAAGTCTGGCGATCGTTCCCCTAAAGCCTGTAGAACCTGCTCAGACACCTCTTGCACCGCAGCTTCCAGTGATACTTTAGTAGAGAGGCTACTAACCCATTTCATATGCCTTTCCTCTGTTTCATGCTGCTATGGTTTAATTAACGATGCAAAGATTCGCAAAGATTCAATAAGATACTGTGTAAACAAGTCCTGTATCTTAGAAGAATACATAAAGACTAAATTACAAAAATCAATTAATAACTATCGAAGGGAGCAACTTTACTATGCAGGATGCAGTAACTAGCCTGATAGGTGTTTATGATGCCACAGGACGTTATCTTGATCGAGATGCTATTGAACAGCTTAATTCTTATTTTGCCACTGGTGCGGCTCGACTGAAAGCAGCTTCAACAATTACTGCTAACGCAGCTTCTTTGGTGCGTCAATCTGGGGCACAACTATTTGAAGAATTGCCCGATCTGATCCGTCCAGGTGGCAATGCCTATACAACTCGCCGCTTTGCAGCTTGTTTGAGAGATATGGACTATTACCTCCGCTACGCCACCTATGCCCTCGTGGCAGGCAATAGCGATGTTCTAGACGAACGGGTACTTCAAGGCTTGCGCGATACCTACAGTTCTTTAGGCGTAGCGACCGGATCTACCGTTCGAGGTATCCAGATCATGAAGGCAAAAGTCGTTGAGTTAGTGGGCGAAAACGGCGATTGGCTAACAGAGCCTTTTGACCACATGACCCGTGAGTTAGGCGAGAACAATATTTAGATTTTTCAGGATTTTCAAAATATCTTTCTCAAAAAATCCAGAAATCAGGAGATAAAGATTTATGAATCGGCATTGCTCTTAATCTCTAAAGCTTCTGAATTTAGGATTTAAATTTTTTGTGGGTGTGTTGTAGTAATTGCTGTGGCACGCCTTTTTGTTTTGAGCTTGACCTCTCTGAGGTTGTTACAAATGTCCCAGAATTACCCTTGTTAAGGTGTAAAAGCAGCAAGCTTAGATTTAGATTCGGTTGGTTTAGCTCTCAAAAAACTCAAATTCGAGCAGCAATTCTCATTTTGACTTGTAGTTCGCCTTAGCTGTCAAATCTTGAACGAAGCCATAGGCTTTTCAAGAGTCACTATTGCAACTATTCTCATTAGATTGGGTGAAATTAAGCCAAAATTTCCATAATGAGAATTGCTGAAATTCGAGACAAAAAATTATTTCCTTAGACTTTTGATGTAAAGTTTCGATGTCACATATCCCCCCGCCTAGCGTTTTAAAAGCATTTCCCGAAACGCACCTAGTAAAATCAAAAACTTTTATTCAAGGAACTCGCAAATTGCGTAGACGTTGGCAAGAGGCAAACGGTAGTATTTACGAGTGGGACTATCGACATGGCACTGTAGAAAAGTATGATAAAAGTGGACGGCATTTAAGAGAGTATCACCCAGAAACGGGTATCCTTCTAAAACCTGCCGATCCAAATCGTAAGGTTGAGCCATGATTAAACTAAAACCTAATCGCTTAAAACAGAATTACAAATTAGTACGATCGCTGCGTTGGTACAAAAAACAAGGTGATGTGCTTGTTGGTCAAAAAATATTAGATTCTGTAAGTCTGTCAGATTTACAGAAGATTTTTGGTGAACCTGAAAATGATTTGATGATCGAAAACTATCAGGTTACAGAAGATGAAGCGCAACATTTGCAGAGAAAGCTAAACCAACCAATCGATCTAAACTCTTATGACTATTTCTTAGAATGCGAGCAAGCATATGAAGCTGTGCCATTTTCTTCCAAGAGAGAGATGACTGGTTCTTTTACACAAATCAGTACCAAGTACATCACAGCTTCTCAATTACACAGTGGTAAAAAAAAATCTAAAACATCAGCTAAGGCTTCAGAGAATTAGGGCAGCTTTAGTTGTTGAGCCGCAGTAAAAAACTGACGGCTCAATGCTTTTGTTAGCAACAGTGTTGTCAGTAAATTTGCTGCCACGATCGCAAATAAAATCACCAACTGATAGCGCGTCGCCAATAGGGGAGATACCCCACTTAAAATTTGCCCCGTCATCATGCCCGGTAGTGCCACTACCCCTGCCACCATCATGCCGTTAATACTGGGAATCATGGCAGCTTTGATTGCCTCGTTTTGATAGGTGGCGATCGCTTGCTGTGGTGTTGCACCCAGACAAAGTTGCGTTTCGATCGCATTGGCTTGCTGTGAAATTGACTTAGTTAGACGTTCCGCCGCGATCGCGGCACCGTTCATCGAATTTCCCAAAATCATGCCTGCCAGAGGAATTAAGTACTGTGGTTCGTACCAAACCCCAGGGCGTACCACGATTGAGAGCGTGTAAGCCAAAATCCCCCCCGTACCCAGTAAGACAGAACCCCAGACAATTGGAAGAGCATAGGGTACTTTTTTACCAATTCGATCTTTTGCCTCTTTGGCGGCGACAGTACTCATGAGCGCCAAAATAAATAGCACTGCCCATGCTTGCTTGATGTCAAATACGGCATAGAGCAGATAGCCCACAATCGTTAACTGCACGACACTGCGAAGCGTTGCGATCGCCAAGCTAGAGGCTAAACCTAATTTTTGCCAAAACGATAAGCTGATGGTCATCGCCATCAGCCCCAGAGCCAATGCCATCTGCTCTAAACTAAGATTGACGGGTGGTACGAGCACAAATTTTTATCTCTATGTTTTGTCAGTGTTTTGTTAGGAAATTTTAACGATAACTAGAAATTCTCTAGCAACTCTCTAGAAATTCCCTAGAAATACCCAGTGGTATTGATTTCTGTTCGGTAATATTTAGTATCATAGTTGTTTGCAAAAGTAACATTTGCTACGACTTCTCCCTCATCCCCAAAACTATTCATGAAAGACTGGCTGAAGCCTGCCCAAAGGCTAGGAACCTTACCCCCCTATGTATTTGCTCGTTTAGATGAACTAAAACTTAGAGCAAAAGCGCAAGGGCTAGATCTAATCGACTTGGGCATGGGTAATCCAGATGGGGCTACACCTGCACCTGTGGTTGAAAGTGCGATCGCGGCGATCCAGGACACCCGCAACCACGGTTATCCTCCCTTTGAAGGCACATCCAATTTTCGTCGTGCCATTACAGATTGGTATTACCGTCGCTACAATGTCAAGCTCGATTCGGAAGGTGAAGCCTTACCTCTGATTGGCTCTAAAGAAGGCTTAACCCACTTAGCCCTTGCCTTTATCGATCCGGGTGACTTGGTACTCGTGCCCAGTCCCGCCTATCCCGCACACTTTCGCGGCCCGTTAATCGCTGGGGCAGAGATTTACGAACTCATTCTCAAGCCTGAAAATGATTGGGTAATCGACCTAGATAGCATTCCCGAAGATATTGCACGACGGGCAAAGGTTCTGTACTTTAACTACCCGAGTAACCCTACGGCAGCGATCGCCCCCCGTAAATTATTTGAAGACATCGTGGCGTTTGCCCAAAAATACCAAATTTTACTCGTCCACGACCTCTGCTACGCCGAACTTGCCTTTGATGGCTATCAACCCACCAGTTTGTTGGAGATTCCTGGTGGTAAAGATATTGGCGTAGAGTTTCATACCCTATCCAAGACCTACAACATGGCGGGCTGGCGCGTGGGCTTTGTCGTGGGCAATCGTCATGTGATCCAAGGACTGCGCACGCTCAAGACCAATCTTGACTACGGCATCTTTTCAGCCATTCAGACCGCCGCAGAAACGGCTTTAAATTTGCCCGAATCTTATCTAGAAGCCGTCCGTTTTCGGTATCGCGAACGGCGAGATTTTTTAATTGACGGACTGGCAAAGCTAGGTTGGTCTATTCCCAAGACCTACGCAACCATGTATCTCTGGGTTCCTTGTCCACCAGGCATGACTTCTACGGATTTTGCCCTTGATGTTTTACAGCGCACGGGGATTGTATTGACTCCCGGTAGTGCCTTTGGGAAAGGCGGAGAAGGCTATGTGCGGATTAGTTTAATCGCTGACTGCGATCGCTTGGGTGAAGCCCTCAATCGCCTCAAACAAGCAGGAATTCGCTACCAATAAATGTTCTTGCCCTCTTAAGGCAAAAAATCTTGGGTTTTCTTTAGGATGCTTAATATAGCAATCCTAAATTGGTTATGAGTCTCGAGTTATCACATCGCTCTGCTCAACTTGTGGGCGTTAGTCAAACTGCACGATCAAATACAACTTATTCCTGATTGCTATAGCAGTCCTACAGCGTTTTGGATAGCTATATAAAGTAAATTCTATAAAATACGCTCAAATGAACTTCTAAAGCCACAATTTAAATGTAAATGATTCAAAATGAGAGTTTTTAAAAATGAGAGTTTTTAAAAATGAGGCAGAGTAGTTTTTTATTAAGAATTTTGAGCTGACTCCTTTAGCAGTTAATTTTTGTAAAAACATTACTCCATAAGTTAATCATTCCCATATAGATGCCCTAATCTACCCGATGCTTTCTATATGGGTAAATCTAGCTTTACTATTGTGCTTTCGATATCCGCCTCCTTGATGCTTGTTTAGCACAATCAGCTATTTACTTTAGTTGATTCGATACTCTAGAAATATGCTCGATAAAATCAGACCTTTTAGTATTGATTTCATGAATATTAAACAAGAAATTCTTGTAAAGAACTTCTTGATTTTAGGACTGGATAAAATCAAGAAACATTTCCCTACCAAAATACTAAAATTATGTCAATACGACACTTAGCGTAATTTTCCCGATCGCGATCTGTGTTTTTTAAGACAATTCCTAGAGTCAATAAGTGTGATTTTTTAAAGAAATTGAGTAGGTAAATCAGATAGGTCAGATTGCTACGGATTGTCTATCTTTGCTTACTTTCATAATTTACAAATCTTGTGCCAACACGAGTAAGGGACTAGTAAAAGCGAAAAATAGAGCAGATTTTGTAAGTTGATAAATTGATTCTTTCTAGTAGATAAATTTAATTTTAAGAGTTTATGTACGTATGCTTTGATGATTACTTCTTTAGGATTTAGGACTTAGGAGGGAGTTACTCTGGCCGACTAAAGCATTTAAGGAACATGTCAAATAAAGCTTAGTACAGGACAAAACCTTGCAATAAAGACAGAAGAGGGGTTTCATAGGAA
>NZ_JAZBJZ010000131.1:1415-14719 GCF_036349135.1 Tumidithrix elongata BACA0141 | reverse complement strand
GAGTCCCTTTACGCAAAGATCTCTAGGCGTTGCATTTCATCCTTGAATTGGCGGAAGTTATGTAGTTGAGCGATTTCGGTTTAATAAAACCTAGCTGCTTTATATTCCTTTACATACTTTATCTTTTTCACGCCTACCTACTTAATGCAACTTTATTCGGAGTTTGGCAAACATAGATTTCAATCCTTAATTTTTAGTATAGCCATTCGATTTCAATCCTTTTATTATCAAGGCAAATCATATGGAATTCACAAGAAAGAGCACCAATATTGCTAAAGGTATAGCAATCTGCTTGATGTTTGCCAATCATTTATATACATTCAAAGATCGGCTCCTTCATGGAAATAGCTACATCCCAATAATTCCATTTTTTGATACGGAAAGTTATATCGGAAGTTTTGGGAAAATCTGCATTTCCATGTTTCTTTTTCTGTCTGGTTATGGAATGTTTCTAGGCTATATTCGCTCACAGAGAAATGTTTTAAGCTATTCAATAAATAAATTAAAAGATTTTTATGTAACTTACTGGTTCTACTTTCTAATTTTCATTCCGATTGGAATTATTTTCTTTAAACACGTAACTTTTTGGCAATCAAGCGAGATTCGGTACTCTTCAGAACCACTTGTTTTTTTAGCAAATTTCCTAGGTTTAAGTTCAACATACAATAGTGAATGGTGGTTCGTCCATATCTTTGTAACAACGACTATTGTTGTCTTTCCTATATACGCTAAACTTGCCCAAAGAAACATTATCTTACTGTGCTTATTAAGTTTATCCCTATTTCTGCTTTGCCTTAAACTTAATATAAATCGTTATGATGATATATTTGGCTTCACTTTTTGGCAAATATCATTTGCATTAGGAATAGTATGTGCTCAGTTAAAATTCTTTTCGAGCCATTTAATCCAAGATTTTGATAAGCATGGATGGATATTGATCTTTCCTGGTCTTATATTTTGCTTTATTTTTAGGCTTAGATTTGGTGGGACTTTTTCTGATTTTTTAATCGTACCTTTTTTTATATATTTTACTGTCAGAGCAGTATCAATCTTGAACTTATCAACAGTATTTTCTTATTTAGGTAAATACTCTTTTCAGCTATGGCTTATCCACACTTTCTTTTGTTACTACTACTTTCAAGATATTATCTATTTCCCCAAATGGTCACCTTTTATCTTTGCTTTCTTGACGGGGATGTCAATATGTTCAGTTTTAGGAATAGAGTATTTGCGTTCTTTTCTACAATTTGAACAGTTAATGACTGCATGCACTGAAAAAGCAAAAAAACTTTGGCTACATCTTAAATTTACACGCCGTCAATGATATCTTCTATTATATTACGGTTCGATAGTAAGTAGATAGCTATTTTCACAAGCTATAGAAATATGCCCACCTTAAAGTTAATGTTTTTCGTCAATGCCTCTGAGGTAAGTGCTGGTGGGGTTCGAGCCAAGATGTTTTCACAGAGACTTCCAAAGGGATGGGATATTCGTTTTAATTATAGACCTGCAAAAAAATGGAAAGGCATACTTCCATTTATCCAGTCTGCGCTAGGTTTTCGTCCAGATATAATCTATGTAATGGATACAGCTTATACTGGTGTGTTAGCGGGTCGTATTGCAAAGCAAATACTTGGGTGCAAGTTGATTGTCGATACCGGCGATGTTGCCTATGAGTTAGCCAAATCCACGGGAAACTATTCCAAAAGGCAATTGGGACTGATTAACTGGATCGAGCAAATGGCAATAAAAAACTCCGATCGCTTGATCGTGCGCGGCAGTTATCACAAAACTTTACTCGAAAGCCAAGGCGTACAAAATGTTGTATTTATTCCCGATGGGGTTGATACCCTGGCCGTAAGTCCAGGCGATTATTTATCTTTGAAAACAGAGCTTGGGTTAGCGGATAGTTTCGTTGTGGGTATGGTTGGAACTATGATCTGGTCAGAGAGACACTGCATGTGCTATGGATGGGATGTAATTGAAGCCCTGTCCATGCTTAAAGACCTACCTGTAAAAGCTCTACTCATCGGGGATGGGGACGGTCGCCAGATTTTGGAAGCTAGAGCAAAGGAGCTAGGAATTAGCGATCGCGCGATCTTCACGGGTCAACTTCCCTATGAAAAAATGCTTCGCTATCTCACAGCTATGGATGTTTGCGTTTCTACCCAATCTAATGACTTAGTTGGTATGGTGCGGACAACAGGTAAACTCCCCCTTTATCTTGCCTACGGGAAATACGTGATTGCCACCAACGTAGGAGAGGCCATGCGGGTACTGCCTGGCATTGGCTGCTTACTTCCTTATGAGGGCGTACGAGATGCTCTGCATCCAACTCGACTAGCAGAGCATATCAGAATGCTGGTAGCAGAACCCGAGCGCATTAAGGTTGCAGAAGCTGCTTTTCAAGTTGCCAAAGAAAATTTTGATTACGCTCTCTTAGCACAACGACTTACCAAAGTATGCGAAGACCTATGCGATCGCTAAAATAGACTCTATTACTGTTTACATTCATGTAGAAGATTATGTGGAAGAAAGTTTCAGCATTATTCTCTCACTGGCAATCTGGAATCAGATTATCACCTAGGATAATCCTGAAATGGAAATTCCTATGCATATTCTCACTTGTACTTTTAAGTGCACTCCTTCTGCATTTAGGATGGAAAAGGTGGTTGCTTTCCATCCCTCAGCCATTGCCACAAGCATCAATAATTCCTTTAAAAAAAAGGGATAGTCTTCAGAGAGGGATTTATTATGAAGTATCTGTTCCACCAACTGAAACTGATAAATTCATTTCCGCTGATTATCGACTTTGGATTCCCAAAGAAGTTACAAGCATTCGTGGATTGATTGTAAAGCAACATCGTTGTGGTAGTGACTCGGGTCTTGAATATGCGAACGATTTACAGTGGCAATCGCTAGCTTTGAAACACCAATTTGCGCTTCTTGGGACTAAGTTCCCCACAGATTATCAGACTGTTGGGCGGTACAAAGGCGATCCATGTGATAGTTGGGATATTATAGATAGCGGTTCAGGAAATGCTTTCTTTAAAGCCCTTCGCCACCTTGCCCAAAAGAGCAATCATCCAGAATTAGAAATGATTCCTTGGGTATTATGGGGACACTCTGGTGGTGCTGACTGGTCAATAGAGATGTCAAAGAAGTATTCCGAGCGTACTATCGCCGTGGTTGCGATGCGCTGTGGTGTCAGTTCGCTTCTTGCCGATGAGATCGAATCAAAAATGCTTAGACTACCAATTCTATTGGCAGTAGGTGCAAAAGATGGCTATGCAGAAGAATGTCTAGATTTGCCCAAAAAAGTTTTCTCTCGTTACAGAAAAGCAGGAGCACTCTGGGTAATTACCTCTGAAGCAGATGCTGGACACGAAACTGGGGATACGAGGCATTTGGCGATTCCCTACCTAGATGCGATCTTGAGTTTACGACTAACGAAAACTAGCACAAAGCTCCGCGAACTTGAAGTAAACCAAGGCTGGCTGGGGAACCCCACTACGCATGCAATTGCACCAATGGGACAGTACGTGGGAGATCCTCTAGAAGCAGCATGGCTACCCAATGAAGAAACTGCTCGCAAATGGCAGGAATACATAACACCTACAGGATTTTGGAATCAAATGAGGTATAGGATATGTTCGAGAAAACAACTGGTTAGTCTTTTAGGTGCTCCACACTTAACCGAAAGTTGCTATCCAGATAAGATTACTCCAACTAGAATCCCTGTTGCACCCACTGATGTGATTGCCACCCAAGTCACGCCAAATGAGACTGTCCTAACTTGGGATTTCGCACCCGATCTTGAAAACGGATTACCAAAATTTCGGATTTATCGTGATAACTCACTGATTAGGACGCTTCAAGGACAGGAACACGATAATGACGATAAGCCAGAACCTCTTCAAGTTGTAATGGAGTTCCGAGATCGAGAAGCTACGCCGAATGCCATCTATACTGTGTCAGCCTTCAATACCCTTGGTGAAAGCGTTTCCCAACCTGCAAAATAAATTGGAGGAATTGAAGCGATCACGACAACTTCAATTCCTCTAAAACTCTATCTATAATAGAGCCTAACGATTAACGTACACTCATACCTAAAATATCCTCAATGCGAGGCATTTGATCGAGTGGAATTACTCGCCCCTCATCCTCAAACCCTGCAATTTGGTCGAAGTTGAGGTAGCGATACAGGTCATTAGCAAAGGGATCGACCTTTTTCGCCACAATGTCCATATATTCCTGTACAGTGGGAACGCGACCGAGTAGGGCGCAGACTGCTGAGAGTTCAGCTGAGCCGAGATAGACTCTGGCATCCTTGCCCATACGATTGTTGAAATTGCGGGTTGAGGTGGAAAATACAGTCGTACCGTCACCGACACGGGCTTGATTGCCCATACACAGGCTACATCCGGGAACTTCAGTTCTTGCTCCTGCTAAACCAAAGGTGCTGTAAACTCCTTCTTCTTTAAGCTTTTGCTCGTCCATGCGGGTGGGCGGACAAATCCACAGGCGCACTTTTACAGGGGGTTCCTTCTCAAGCACCTTCGCGGAAGCGCGGTAGTGGCCGATATTGGTCATGCATGAACCGATGAAGACTTCATCAATGCGATCGCCTGCGACTTCCGACAGTAACTTAATGTTGTCTGGATCGTTAGGAGCGGCAACGATAGGCTCTTTTATCTCATTGAGATCGATCTCAATAATCTCAGCGTACTCGGCATCGGCATCTGCTTCCATGAGTACGGGATTCGCTAACCAAGCTTCCATTTTGGCAACGCGGCGCATAATTGTCTTGGCATCTTGATAGCCGCGTGCCGCCATGTTTTTGAGCAGGGCTACATTGGAACGCAGATATTCCGATACTGTCTCAACACTGAGTTTGATCGTGCAACCCGCACAGGAGCGTTCGGCCGAAGCATCTGTGAGTTCAAAAGCCTGTTCCACTTTGAGGTCGGGCAATCCCTCAATTTCCATGATGCGGCCTGAAAAGACGTTCTTTTTATTCTTCTTCTCAACCGTGAGCAATCCCTTTTGAATTGCCACATAGGGAATCGCATTCACGACATCCCTGAGCGTGACACCGGGTTGTAGTTCTCCCTTAAAGCGAACCAAGACAGATTCGGGCATATCCAGAGGCATGACGCCCAAAGCCGCCGCAAACGCCACCAAGCCAGAGCCACCAGGAAAGGAAATCCCTAGAGGGAATCTAGTATGCGAATCGCCTCCAGTCCCGACCGTATCGGGGAGCAACATGCGATTGAGCCAAGAATGGATAATGCCATCACCTGGACGAAGTGCGACACCACCACGGGTAGAGAAAAAGTCAGGTAACTCTTTGTGGGTCTTGATATCCGTAGGCTTGGGATAGGCTGCGGTATGGCAGAAACTCTGCATCACGAGATCGGCACTAAAGCCCAAACAGGCAAGTTCTTGCAGTTCATCGCGGGTCATAGGCCCAGTTGTATCTTGGGAACCGACGGTGGTCATCAGCGGTTCGCAGGATGTGCCGGGGCGAACACCTGCAAGACCGCAAGCTTTGCCCACCATCTTTTGCGCTAGGGTGAAGCCTTTGCCTGTATCCGACGGGGCTGAAGGACGTTGGAAGATTTCACTTGTTGCCAAGCCGATCGCATGACGGGTTTTATCGGTCAAGCTGCGCCCAATGATTAATGGAATCCGTCCGCCTGCTTGGACTTCATCAGCAATGATTTCGGGCGCAAGCGTAAATGTGGCGAGGGTTTCACCCGTTGCATGGTTGGTGACTTTGCCCTCTTGAGTGTGAATCGTAATTACCATACCCGTTTCGAGCTTGGTAACATCACAGACGATCGGCAAAGCTCCCGCATCTTCGGCTGTATTAAAGAAGATGGGTGCGATCGCACTGCCTAAAATTACTCCGCCCGCCCGCTTGTTGGGAATAAAGGGAATGTCATGACCGATGTACCACAATACCGAGTTAATCGCAGATTTGCGCGAAGAGCCAGTGCCGACCACATCCCCAACATAGGCGATCGGAAAGCCTTTTTGTTTGAGTTCGGCGATTGTGGCTAACCCCTCAGGCATCCGAGAGTCGAGCATACTCAGCGCATGCAGCGGAATATCGGGGCGAGAAAATGCCTGAGCCGCAGGTGAGAGATCGTCGGTATTGGTTTCACCCGCAACTTTAAATACGGTGACTGTAATCGTCTCAGGTAGAGTCGGGCGACTGGTAAACCATTCTGCATTTGCCCAAGCATGAATGACTTGCTTGGCATGGGTATTGGTCTCCGATAGCTCTAGCACCTGATGAAAGGCATCAAACACTAAGGTGGTTTTGCTCAAGGCTTTGGCGGCAGCACCACCTAAATTTTCATGGGAGAGTAGATCGACCAAAGTTTGGACATTGTAGCCACCCACCATCGTACCGAGTAGATCAACGGCTAGCTCAGGTGATACTAATGGGGACTGCACTTCACCTTTGGCTGCGGCGGTTAACCAGCCAGCTTTAACATAGGCAGCTTTGTCTACCCCAGGTGGAATCCGATCGCGTAGCAATGCCAGTAAAAATTCTGCTTCATCAGCAGGGGGATTTTGTAATAATTCGCATAATTCAGATGTTTGGGGGGCAGTTAGTGGCAGTGGAGGAATGCCCAGTTGAGCGCGTTCAGCAACATGGTCGCGGTAGGCTGATAACATAGGTGGCTTAATTCAGGTCTAGGTTCAAATGTCTATCTACATCTTAGATAATTAATTATCATTAATTCGCAGTTAGCCCCAAATAAATGTTTATAGCGATCACTATAACTGCGATCCCCACCCACTTAAATCCTCAAATTCGCGATTAATTAGGCAATTTATCGAGGCAGTGATTGGGTAAAAACGCCGACCAACCATTGTCTAGCTTGACGCGACAACTGACGCTGATCACCTGATCGACTGTGCCGACTTGATTGGCATATTGGGGACGATTGGCATTGACTTGGACGCGATCGCCAACGCGAAACGATACTTTTTCCTTAGTCTGACTTTTCGCAGTTGTTTTTGCCTCGGCAGCACCGCGATCGCTCTTAGCTTCTTTGGGTTGCTTGGGGTGAAAGGTTAGGGATGCTGCCATTTGCTCGCCAACGGTATAGTTATGGCTGCGCCCTTGAATCAGTTGGAGATTACCAATTTGCAGGGGTGCAACTAGTTGCACAAATCGCTCAACGGTAATGCCCATAGCTTCTGCCAGATCTTCAAAGGCAATTGGATAGCTCCAAAAATTATCACCAACTTGCTCGTTGGCTAGCTCTTGCCACGTATCAAATAGCTTTCTGTCAAAATCAAGGCTGACTTTTGTCTCAGATTCTGCTCTAGGACTAGCCTCAGCTTGCGTGTGACTAGAATTATCGTCAAGCAAAAAGGTCAGCACCTGAATCAGCAGTTGCTGCGCTTGTCGATCGCCTTTATCAGCCTGCGATCGCAAGTAGTCTTGAATCTGCCTCAATAAATCTGTACTAGTTCTGATTGTCATGAGTTTGCGATATATTCCTGAGCTTCAATGGCTGCTGGTCTAAGTTAAATTCTAAGTTTAAATTCTGAGCTTCAATGCTGAGATTAAATTAAGCTAAGCCAGAATACCGATCTAGAAACAAGCAAATGACCGAAGACATCGCGATCGCTTTTGAACAAGCCGTAGAACAGTTTAACCAGCGAGATTTTTATGCTTGTCATGATACTTTAGAAGCGATCTGGATGGATGCTTTACATCCTGACAAAGCGTTTTATCAAGGTTTGCTACAAGTTGCTGTGGGTTTATATCATTTTGAGAACCACAATTGGCGCGGTGCGACGATCTTATTGGGGGAAGGGATCGGTCGCCTGCGTTACTATCTACCAACCTACGGCACGGTTGAAGTACAGCAAATTTTGACAGAAAGTGCAATGCTTTTAGCTACCTTACAACAAGCGGGAGCCGAAGGCATCGGTGATTTGTTAAGAAAATTTGAATCTGGTGAACTCAACTTCCCCAAGATTCTGCGTTGCCACGAGGATTAACGTTGGCTTCGATTCCGCATTTGGGCTGCGCTCACCGCTAAAGACTCAGCCAGCGTTGTCTGAAACGAGGGCAGCGAGAGAGGTCGAACGTTAAGACCAAAGTTATCAACGAAAGGGAGGCGAATAGATCAGACCGCCATCACTCCAGAGTTTGTTGAGTCCGCGTGGCAGATTAAATTTAGAATCTTTGCCCATGTTGCGATCGTAGATTTCACCATAGTTGCCTACATGCTTGATTACCCTTGCAGCAAAATCGTTACTCAAGCCCATATCCTTGCCCAAGCTTCCTTCGATACCGAGAAAGCGTTTGACGGGAGCATTACTACTTTTTGCCTGTTCTGCCAGATTTTTGGAGGTGATTCCCAGTTCCTCAGCTTCCATCGTGGCATAGACAATCCATTTCACGGTGTCAAACCATTTGGAATCCCCATTAAGCACAGCAGGAGCGAGGGGTTCCTTAGAAATACTGGCATCTAGCACCACATGCTCGTCAGGATTGGGCAAACGGGTACGACGGCTAATCAATGCCGAGCGATCGGCGGTAACTGCTGCACAGCGACCCGATTGATAGGCAGCAAAGGTGGCATTTACCTCCTCAAAGGTAATCGGCTTATAGGAAATATTGCGCTTTCGCATTTGATCGGCAAAGTTTAGCTCTGTGGTTGTACCACTTTGAGCGCAGATCGAGGCATCTTTTAGATCGTCCAAAGATTTGATGTTGCTATCTTTGCGAACCATAACGCCTTGACCGTCATAAAACACCACAGGTGCAAACTCCATCTTGCCTGAGGTATCTCGACTCAGCGTCCAAGTTGTGTTGCGACTGAGCACGTCAATTTCGCCTGTTTGCAAGGCAGTAAATCGCTCTTTGGCATTTAAGTTGCGATACTGTACGGCGTCAGGGTTATCAAACAGTGCCGCTGCGATCGCTTTGCAAATATCGACATCAAGCCCTGAGTACTTGCCAGTTTGATCGACAAAACTAAAGCCAGGCAACTCGCCACTAACGCCACAGATCAGCTTTCCTCTTGCCAGCACTACATCAAGGCGACTTGCGGAATTGTTGCCTGCATTCTGCCCAGATTGGTTGTTTGGGGTTTGCCCATTTTGGGGAGGTTTATCTTCACATGCTGTCAAAACAAATACTGCGATCGAGCTACAAACAGCAAGGGCAAATAGCTTTAGGGAATTTCTCGCAAAAGAAGCAATCATTTTGGTTTGGTTTGAAGATGATCTCTATTTAAACCTAGATTTTAGGTAAAACCAAGAAAATCTATCCCATTCAAAACAGAGCCAGATGGTGGGGGATACCTAACCTTTGCTCTTTTTAAGATACAAGGGACTAGGGGAAACAAAAGAGGAAAGCTACTATCCAAATCTCCTGATATCCAAATTCCTGATATCTAAATTCCTGCGCCCTCATTAAACTCACCGTAGCTAAGATCGGTTCTCAGCAATTTAGTTAGCTCCGTTGCATATTCCGCTTGCGAAAGATGGCGCGGACGCACATCTTCAAGCAACTTAGAATCAATTAGACAGTTGCGGACTGGGCTGAGGCTTTGCTGCTGTAATTGTCGCTCTAGCTGTTCGACACGACCGATCAGCGATCGAATTACATCTCCCTCTGGGTCGGGTATGCAATCATGATTGAGCGGGGGCACAACTTGACCGTGCCTGTGAACGATCCGACCTGGCACACCCACAACAGTGCAGTCGGGGGGCACGCACTTTAATACCACAGAGCCAGCCCCAATTCTGACGTTGCTGCCAATCTGAATATTGCCAAGCACCTTCGCGCCAGCGCCGATGACGACGTTATCGCCCAATGTTGGGTGGCGTTTGCCTGTCTCTTTGCCAGTGCCACCAAGGGTTACGCCTTGATATAGCAAGACATATTCACCGACGATCGCGGTTTCGCCAACCACAACGCCCATACCATGATCGATAAAAGCACCTTTACCAATGACTGCTCCAGGGTGAATCTCAACCCCTGTAAAGAATCGAGCCAGTTGAGAGATCGTGCGTGGGATCACTGGGATCCCAAAGCTTTGCAGCCAATGGGCAAAGCGATAAAACCAGAGGGCATGAAGACCGGGATAGCAAAATAAAACCTCTAACCAATTACGAG
Organism: Tumidithrix elongata BACA0141; assembly: GCF_036349135.1. NCBI lineage: Bacteria > Bacillati > Cyanobacteriota > Cyanophyceae > Pseudanabaenales > Pseudanabaenaceae > Tumidithrix > Tumidithrix elongata. Next base: position 4,560 of record NZ_JAZBJZ010000131.1, on the reverse strand, counting down.
CGGCGGGATCGCGCTCAAAAATGATCTTGAAGTCAGCTCGAAGAGTATCAAACACTTGCTTTAAAAATTTGTGTTGAATAAATTTGCGATACAGCTTTTGATCCTAACGGATTTTTTGTCGCTTAAGTAACTTTCTAAAGAGATAGTTCGTAATTGCGCTAAGAAAGAGAGAAAGCAAAGATCGAGCTAGCTTTTATAGTTTTTTAACATTTATTTATACTTCAATGAGGGTTTCTAGGAAGGGTTCATGTCCCCCAAGAGAATTTTTTTAGCATAGGCGATCGCTTCTGAACGATCCTTCACCAAGCCTTCCGCCTGTGCCAGTCTCACAGTTTCTAGCAACTCTCCGATTTTGGGACTTGGAGATAAAGCCAACTCAGTCATGAGATCCGAACCTGTAACGAGAATGGCAGGGTGCGCGATCGCGTCCTGTGGATCGCACCACTGACGCAACCAAGCTAATATTGCCTCAAAATCAGATTCATCGGAAGTCCCATGGGCGATCGCCACAGCACAGAGAGCAGGGAAAATCTCTAAGGTAGCTTGAAATAATTGATACTGCTGTTTTGGCGTTGCACTGGGAAGTAATTCTAAAAACTTGGGAAGATAGCGCAAAATTCCCACAAGCCAACGTTGCTCGTTTCGACTAAAGCCTAGAGGTTCCATTCCTGTAGCTGAATTCGTCAATGCTGCCAGTTTTGTGATAATTTTTGCTGTGCGATCGCTAGCTAATACATTCGCAAAATAGGCTTCTAAGCTAGGGAAGGTCTCGATTAGCAAGGCGATCGCTTCGTCAATTCTGGCAAACCGATTGAATTCCAAACAATTCGCTGGAAGCCAAGCCTCAAGAATGCCATCGTCAATCGCAGTCACCAACCATCTCTTCCCCTCGTCAAGCGATAGAAGATAGCTCAACTCCGTGCGAACTCTCTCCGCTGCGATCTGCGATATACCATGAAAGGGAGCATGAGAGAACTTCGTCAAGGTTTTTTGGGTTAATGCCTCAATTTCAAAGCCTAACTGTGCTGCTTGCCGATAGGCACGCAAGATGCGGAGAGGGTCATCCAATAGATTTTCGGGTGCAACCATTCTCACCTGTTTTTGGGCTAGATCGCTCGCTCCATCCAAAGGGTCGAGAAGCAAAGATGGTGACAAGATTCCTGTTGCCGCGAATTCAGATTGAAAATCTTCGCCAACCGAAACCGCGATCGCATTCATACAAAAATCTCTGCGTTCTAGATCCTCTCGAATCGAACTTCCCATTTGCTGCGCGAAATCGGCGGTAGCATTCTTAAACACCACCCGTGCAATTTGGCGCTCGGCATCCAATACCACAAACCCTGCCTTGTATCGCTTGGCGATCGCAGAGGCAATCGCAACTGCTCGTTCGGGCAAGACAAAATCGATGTCTAAATATTTAGACTGACGACCCAACAAGCGATCGCGCACCCATCCACCCACAAGATAGGCAGGCTTGGGCAGTTCGTTCAGATCGAAAGGGAAATTATTCATAATCGTGAAACCCTAGTATAATTTGAGCATTAATTTAATGTCTTAAATCAGTTTAGGAGCTTGATTAAAAACTCTGATATTTTTCGCGATTTTAAATGCCTTAAAATTTCTTTTTCGTTTCTTTTGTATTGATAGAAGAGTCTTGTTTTTTGAACTATGAGAGAATACGAGAATAAGCCTGCACCCAAGACCTCCCTTGTACCACATTCTATAAATCTTCAAACGCGTCCTTTTGCACCACCACAAACCCAGAACGCAGATTCACCAAAACCTCAAGACTCAACAGACGCAGCAGACGAAAGGCAACAATTAGATAAATTGAATCACCAAAAGGATCTATACATTAAAGGTGACTACTTCCCATCTGATAATAACCGAGGCTCGACAGAGAGAGTGATGCAGCAAAAACACCAGGAAATGGTGCAGCGGTATAAGGAAAATCAAGCAAAAACGATACAAGCAAAGCTAGCAAACGGGGCGGTTGGCGACAAATACGAGCAGGAAGCAGATCGCGTCGCAGATGGAGTCGCACAAAAAATTAACGCGACTGAAGGCGTTCAACGTCAGGAAGAGGCAGTCCAAACCAAGCCTCTTGAATCAGTTCAGCGAGTTGAGTCGCTGAAGGAAGAAGAGGAATTACAAATGAAGCCAATGCTTCAGCGGCGCGAGGCAATTAGTGGTGGGGAGTCATCTGAAGAATTAGAAAGCACGATTAAACAGACGAAAGGCGGCGGTCAGCCTTTAGATAAGCACCTACAGCTAAAGATGGGGCACGCGATGGGAATGGATTTTAGCGTAGTAAGAATTCATTCGGATGCGCGATCGGATCTGTTGAGTCGAGCTATTCAGGCGAAAGCTTTTACAACAGGGCAAGATGTTTTCTTTCAGCAAGGGGCATACGATCCAAGCAGTCAAGATGGGCAGGAACTGATCGCTCACGAGCTTACTCACGTCGTCCAACAAAATGGGAATACCATTCAGAAGAAACCAAAGAATGTTAACAATGCTGCTACCAACGATCACGCATCTTTCTTGAGCATGGTTAATGAGTTAGCAGGTGAATCAGATAATGCTGAAGATAAAGCCGCTGGTGCTGCTACCAACGACCACGCATCTTTCTTGAGCATGGTTAACGAGTTGGCAGGTGACTCAGACAATGCTGAACATAAAACTGATGGTGCTGCTAAATTTGATTCTTTCTTGAGCATGGTTAACGAGCTGGCAGGTGACTCGGATAATGCTGAAGATAAAGCCGCTGGTGCTGCCACCAACGACCACGCATCTTTCTTGAGCATGGTTAACGAGTTGGTAGGTGACTCAGACAATGCTGAAGACAAAACTGATGGTGCTGCTAAATTTGCATCTTTCTTGAGCATGGTTAACGAGTTGGCTGGTGACTCGGACAATGCTGAACATAAAACTGTTGAAAATGACAAATCGGTCGAAGAAGAAGACGGAGGTAAATCTGACACCCATTCAGAAGAAGATGAGGGTAAGGAGGATACCAAAGAAGAAGACGATGGAGGTAAATCTGACACCCATTCGGAAGAAGATGAGGGTAAGGAGGACACCAAAGAGGAAGACGATGGAGGTAAATCTGACACCCATTCGGAAGAAGATGAGGGTAAGGAGG
>NZ_JAZBJZ010000131.1:0-1315 GCF_036349135.1 Tumidithrix elongata BACA0141 | reverse complement strand
ACACCAAAGAGGAAGACGATGGAGGTAAATCTGACACCCATTCGGAAGAAGATGGGGGGTCGGACGGAGGTGAGTTCGATACCCCTCAAGAGGAAGAGGAGGATGAGGAACTAATTGAAGGAGGAAAAGAGATTTACTTTGACAACAAAGATATAGACGCGCATTACACAAATGAGCGGACAGAGCAACGAGACGATCTTAAAGAACAGATAGAGGGGCAAGCAAAAGACATTCGAGATTACACCAATCTCATAAAGGCAGTAAGAGATTTAGAAACATCTGACGAGGCGCTAGATCGAATAATAGATTTATTCAATAGTAGCAAAATGCTTGGAATTATTCTCAAGAAAATTAGTGAAGATTGGAACATCCTTAAGAAAGCGCCTGTAAGGGAAAAAGTAATAGCTGCCATCGATAATCTCTTAAAATCTGCGATCGAAAAATCGAAATTAGAGGAGATGCCAATTGACGAGCAAGGCAACGTGAATGAAGAACAACTGAAGTCTCGCCTCGTGCAGTACGATGAGACAAAAGAGGAACAGGACAAGACGCAAGTTACAGTCTCTAGTACTTTGAATCGCAGCCCGCAGCATGACACACCTAGCGCACCCGTTGACACCACGAATAGTGTTACCCATCAAAAAGGAAAAGGCTGGGAAATTTTTGTAATGAGTCCAACAGGCGATCTGCATATGGCATCGCACAAGATTGGTAAATATCATCATTCTAGTTTGCTTGCTGGTGCAGCCACAGCGGCAGCGGGATCTATCAAAGCTAGCGGTGGAAAGATAGAAGAGATGAATGACAAGAGCGGGCATTATAAACCTGGTCCAGCCCAAATGAAACAGGTATTGCATCGGTTACAAAAAGGTGGGATAAATTTGGATTTTAAGCTTGATTTAGGCTCAGTTCAAACGACCTATAATAAAGCAAGTGAGCTTTTTGGCGATGAAAGTGGCTTGCAGACATTCGGATCTGAACTAGGAGCAATAAATAGATCTGAAGCAAAAACTCGTTTGGTAAAAGTTCGTGATATTTTGAAAAAATTTATCGATGTCAAAGGTGAGGCATCTGTAAAAGAAGTTTTCACCAGTATTGGTTGGAAATATGAGATTGGTCAATTCGGAATTGTTATCCGTGGCGCTAATGGTGTTCTAGCTACAGAACAAGAAGTTCTAGAAAAGCTCAATCAAAAATTCGATACTAATCAAGAGGAAGAAGGTAAGGAGGATACCAAAGAAGAAGACGATGGAGGTAAATCTGACACCCATTCGGAAGAAGATGAGAATAAGGAGGATACCAAAGAAGAAGACGA
>NZ_JAZBJZ010000130.1:0-14752 GCF_036349135.1 Tumidithrix elongata BACA0141 | reverse complement strand
ACACTGGATTTTATTTTCTCATTAATTACCTGATTTTATGGCGGGAAGGGAGTAAGTCCTCAAACTGTAAAGGACGAGAATGTGCATATTAGAGCGCAGAGCCGTTTCTTGCCGCATGGCTTTGTACTGCCATAGATTGGCGGCTTGTCTGACAAAGGTGGTACGACTTTTTAAGGCTGGAAACCATTCTTGCCAATGCTTACGGAAATATTTCCAGATCCCTATGTCAGTGTCTATCCCTTGATACTCAGCGACGATTTCCATCGTTATCACTTCGCTATCACTTAGGGCTGGCTCAAACCCTTTCGCTCTTACACTTTGGGTCTTAGTTACTTCTTTGAGTAGTTCATCGATTTTACAAAATACTGCAATGATAAAATATTCCATAGAAAACATGATGCTCACCGCTAATGACGTTAGTCCTATTTTCTAACACTATCGGCTGTGAGTTTTTTTGCAGTTTCTTAGTTGCACATCGCGTCTAAGCAAGCTAGAAAAGTCTGTCCTGCTTCAATTAGTCGGATTGCTGTGCGAAAACAGACCAGGAAGAGAAAAAAAAAGGTTGCCAGTAGCCCACCAAAAAAATGACACTAATAAATCTCCAAAATCAAAGAGAAAAACTAGTGTCAAGAAAAGCAATCCATATATACCAGAGAAAAGCCTATGTTTGTTGATAGCGTTGAATCAACTGACTTACAAAACTTTTGCCCACCTGAAAGCGTTGTGCTAGGGCTCTTACGGATTGTTGCCCTTCTTCATGTGCTTTGATGATGCATTTCCTCAGGTCTTCTGAATATGCGACTCCCATTTTTCCTCTTTTTTTTGATTCTACCTTATGTCCGTAATCTCTTGAAAACCGCGATATCATCATCATGAAACAGCGTACTATCCTTAAGTTGGAGCTTAAGTTCTAATCTTGACTGGTATATATCAAGATTGCATAACAAACTGGAGTAAGTAGAACAGCATCATAATTACAATATAGGATGTTTTAGGTGCAACCGTAACGCATCAAGCATTTTGGCAGTAAGGGTTACACGATCGCTAACTCATCCTCCGATAATTCATGGTAAGTCTACCGACTTAACTTAACTATATACCTGCAACCTCCACTACGATGAACGGCGTGAACCTTCTAAAAAGCCTTCGGCAGCAAGGGCAATCTGTCTGGCTCGATGGTTTTGAACGCAGTTTGATACTCACGGGGCAGTTACAGCGATCGATCGATCTAGGATTACGAGGTCTACTCTCAAACTTCACATGTTTAGAGCAACCAATACGAGCAGGAAGCTACGATCGCGACTTTAGGGCAATAGTACATCAACCAGATATCAATGCCCGATCGCTCTATGAGTATCTCATAATTCAGGATATGCAATTAGCTGCCGATTTAATCAAGGCGGTTCACAGTCAGACTCATGCTAGCGATGGCTTTGTTAACTTAGATCTGCCGCCCCAGGTTGCATTCGATACGCAAGCAACTCTGACGGAAGCCCATCGGCTCTGGCAAAGCGTGGGTTGGTCTAATTTAATGCTCAAGATTCCAGCAACCGCTGCTACATTGCCAGCGATCGTACAACTGATCCAAGATGGAATCAATGTGAATGTGACATTGCTCTTTTCTCAAGTTGTCTACGAACAGGTCGCAGAGGCATATTTGAGGGGGCTAGAAATCTTATCGATGCAAGGGAAGTCAGTCAGCGAAGTTGCTAGTGTCGCTAGTTTTTCAGTTGGACATCTCGATGCAGAGATCGCCACGCAGTTGCAAACTGCTGGTCAGGAGAGAGTTTTACGGGAGCTATTTCTTGGTAATGTTGCAATTGCTCAAGCAAAGGTGATGTATCAGCACTATCAATCCATTTATCAAAGCGATCGCTGGCAATCGTTAGCACATCTGGGGGCGCAGCCCCAGCGGTTGTTGTGGGATATCACCTCTATTGAGAACGATCACTTTCGCACTCAGCATTACATTCAGTCTCTGATGGGTGAAAGTACAGTGCTGGCGCTAACTCCACAGATTTTTCAAGAGCAGAAACTGTACAGCCCTTCGGAGGCTGACCTCACGGTAGGAGTTGACGTTGCCCATCAAATGCTAAACAACCTAGAGCAGCTTATCTCTCTGGAAACACTCGCCGATCGGTTGTTGACGGAGGAATTGCAACGATCGCAGGATGCATACCAACAATTACTGAGCGCGATCGAACAGAAACGACAGTCTTTTTAAGCTTCGACTGCCCCTAAAGTCTTTAGTGTGGCTTGCTGTGCAGTGGTTAATCCTCGCGCACCTCTGATGTTCATGCCCTCATACAGGCGATCGACTCTCAGGGTTTTGAGACACTCCCCCGTTTTTACATCCCAAAGCTTGATCGTCCGATCCTGACTGCCACTAGCAAGCACTTGACCATCAGGACTAAAGCTGACCGAGGAAACCCAACCTGTATGACCTTGCAATCTGTTGGTGCAATTACCCGTCCGAATATCCCACAAGCGAACTTGGCGATCGGCACCGCCACTAGCAAGCACTTGACCATCAGGGCTAAAGGCTACAGACCAGATCCAGCCTTTATGGTCTTGCAATACATTCAGACAATTACCTGTCTGAACATCCCACAAGCGAACCTCTTGGTCATCGCCACCACTAACTAAAAATCGACCATCAGGGCTGAACGCAAGCGATCGCGTACCACTGATATGCCCTTGTAAAATCTTGAGACAGATTCCATCTTGCACATGCCATAACCGAATTGAAAGATCGTTACTGCAACTTGCTAGGATATTACCATCAGGACTAAAGGCTACCGACCAAACCCAATCGGTATGGCCATCTAAGACTTTGAAACAAGTCCCTTGATTGATATCCCACAGGCGAATAGAACCATCAAAGCTACCACTGGCGAGGATAGGAGCCTCCTCGTCAGTAAGAAGAGGACTAAAATTGAGCGATCGCACCCCACTGGTATGCCCCTGTAAAACCTTCAGGCAGGTTCCTTGGGATAGATCCCAGAGGCGAATTTGCATATCATTGCTACTACTTGCTAAAATTTGGCGATCGGGGCTAAAATCGACCGATCGTACCCAATTTGTATGTCCCGACAATACTTTCAGACAATCTCCATTCTGTCGATCCCACAGGCGCACTAATCCATCATGACTGCCACTGGCGATCTGCTGGCTATTTGGGCTAAAACTGACCGACCAGATGCCACTCTGACGTCCCTGTAACACTTTAAGACAGGTTCCATCTCGACCATTCCATAGCCGCATCGAGAAATCTAAGCTGGCACTAGCGAGAAGTAAATCATCGCTGATAGCAGGACTAAAAACTACAGAGCGTACAGCGCCTGTATGTCCTTGCAAAACGCTAAGACAGGTTCCATTTTCAACGTTCCACAATCGAATAGAGCCATCATTGCTGCTGCTGGCTAAAGTTTGACCATCGGGGCTAAAATCGACCGACCAGATCCAGTCGGTATGTCCGTTGAGGATGCTAAGACATACCTTCTCTCGAACATTCCACAATCGAATAGAGCCATCATTACCACCACTAGCGAGAAGTTGACCATCGGGACTAAAGGCGATCGCCCATACGCCACCAGAATCATCCTCCAAAATGGTATCGCATGTACTATTCCAAACATTCCACAGCCGAATCGTGCGATCGTGACTGCCACTAGCTAAAGTATAACCGTCAGGGCTAAAACGAATCCCATGAATGGCACCACGATGCCCTTGTAACACTCTGAGACAATCTCCAGTTTGGACATTCCATAGTCGAATTGTTCGATCTTCACTGCCTGTTGCGAGAATTTGTGCAGGCTCTGATGACTGGTTTCCAGTACGCTCGCAAAAACAAACTGACCAAACAGCATCGGTATGTCCCTGTAACGTTTTCAGACTGCGACCATCCTCAATATTCCACAATCGAACCGACCCATCACTACTGCCACTGCCCAGAAGTAGATCGTCCGAGCTAAAAGCGAGCGACCACACCCAGCCCGGATGTCCTTGTAAGGTCAGGAGTTGTTGACCATCAGCTAACCACAGACAAATCTCGCCATCGACATCTCCAGATGCTAATAGACGACCATCAGGACTAAAAGCAAGTGATACAAGACTATTGAGACTTTCTGCAAACACTGACTTTGCCAGATCGGCGTTGCAAAAATTGACTCCTGTCAGGTTGGCTTGCCGTAAATCGGCTTGCCATACCGTTAGCGATGAAAAGTCCCAGCCACGTAAATCGCTCTGCGAATGCACCAGCAGGTTGAGGAGGTTCCCTACCAAATAATTTGACGGCTGGGGTACTTGCTGTTCCAGCATCGCTTTCAACTGCTGCTCAATCGCTGTTGGGCTGCTAAACTGCACCAGTAACTGTTCTATAAGGGGTTCGAGAATCAGTCGTTTTTGCATCTCCCGAATATAGTCTTTCGCCTGTGCTTTCATCAGTGCATGGGTTTTGAGCCGTTCAGGTGTTTGGGCGATAATTTCCTCAGAGACGACTTGAACGAATCGATCGGTCGCGTATTCTAACACTACGGGCTGTAGGAAGAACTGTTCGCCTTCCTTTTCGATCAGCGATCGTTGTCGCAGTGAGCGAATCGCATCTGGAAGCCTGCGCTTAGAAGTTGCAATGACAACATCCTCACTCAATTCAGAAAGAAAAATAGGTTCTCGATTAATTGCCAGCCAAAAGAGCATTTCCCGTTCGATCTCAGAGAGGCGATCGCACTGTCGCTGGAGTAAGTCGCGAATGTCATCGAAGACAGATGCCCCCTGCTGCACGTAGTTCAAGATCTCGGCGATTCTGCCGTTAAAGAGATCCTGAACTGCTGCTGCCACCAATTTCAATGCTAAGGGGTTGCCACCATAATGGAAGATCAATCGTTCCCATTCCAATTCTGTGCCTGCGAATGTGCCCTTGTAGCGAAATAGTTCTCTTCCTGCTTCTGAGTTTAATCCTTTTAGTGGAAGCGATCGCACTGAGAGGGCTTCGCCTTCCAAGTGAACGATCTCTAGAGGCTTTTCCCGACTGGTGAGCAATAAGCAACTCTGATGGGTCGCTGTCCCAATACCTCGAAACAGTTGCCCATACTTCTCATAACCCGTTCGGTACTGTCTGATTTGTCCTGCATTTAGGATAGTCTCGGCATTGTCTAGAACCAGCAAACAGCGGTAGGAGCGTAAGCCCTCCATCAGCTTCAGCAGTTTTCCATCTAAGCTACTCGGTAGAGCGATGTCTTCTCCCTGTGCTCGTAAGAGAATTGGCAGCACGTTGTCTAACCACTCTTCAAAAGGTGGTGCGTTTTGTAGCGATCGCCACACCACCACATCAAACTCAGCCTGAATTTGCTGCACCAACTTGGCTGCCAATGTGCTTTTGCCGATCCCACCGATCCCCAACAACAGGACGAGGCGACACTGTTCCTCTAATACCCATTGCTTGAGACATATCAGTTCTTCATTACGCCCGCAGAAGCTAGAGGTATCCATGCTACTAACCCAATCTGACAGAGGTTGTTCTACTTGAACGATCGCCTCAGAAGACTCGATCGCAGAACTGGGTCGCATGTAATCATTCTTGTTTAGCTCCAAACCAAAGGCTCGGAACGCCCACTGCAAGGATTGCTTGTCTATTGGGTCTGAACGTCCTAGCACCTTGGCGATCGTGTTGAGGGACAGTCCCATGCGTTCGCTCAGTTCCTCTAACGTGAAGCGATCGCCAGCATTCTCATCAAACTCAGCTTGGGTTTTGGTAGCTTGAAATTTTTCCCAGCCCTGTACAGTCAGAATTACACCTCGGTAGCGTTTGGCTTTTGGCATCTGCATCAAAGTCACCTAGAACAGGACGAAACCTAAACAAAATATAAAAGCTCAGCCCTAAAAAGTAAACAGATCGGGATGCTTAAGTTGAACCTAACTTAAGACCTATCTTTAGAAACTTATATGGTCAAATTTCGGCGATCGCTAAAAAATTAGAGACAGCATTCAGAACTACAAGCATACGGAAGAATGATTATGTCTGACAAGCAAGCATTAACAGACTATCCGATCCATAAACTGCTCGCTGAACGCTGGAGTCCTTATGCCTTTGAGGATCGTCCAGTTGCAGATGCCGATCTTCGTTCGTTGTTTGAGGCAGCGCGGTGGTCGGCATCTTCCTATAACGAGCAGCCTTGGCGCTATCTTATTGCCACCAAGGAGAACCCTGACGATTTTCAAAAGCTTCTACTGTGCCTTGTCGAAGGAAACCAAGTCTGGGCAAAGAGTGCTCCCGTTTTGGTACTAAGCGTTGCTAGTCTCAAATTTACGCTCGATCGCGAAAATAACAGGGCTGCAATTCACGACCTCGGGCTAGCCAATGGCAATTTTGCGGTAGAGGCGACAGCAAGAGGACTTTGCGTCCATCAGATGATCGGTATTCTTCCTGACAGGGCTCGCGAGATCTTTGAAATTCCTCAAGATTTTGAGGCATTGACAGCGATCGCGATCGGATACCAAGGCGATCCGAACTTGCTCCCAGATACTTTGAAGGAACGCGATCTAGCACTGAGGCAACGAAAGCCCGTGGAGCAATTTGTATTCAGCGGCAAGTGGGGAAATTCCTCACCTTTGGTAAAGCGATAGCACCTAGTTAAGCCCAGTCAAATTGAGGAAAGTATGCCCACGATCGCGCTAGAAATTATTCAGCAGGCTTACATCTATCTCGCAGAGAAAGATATTCCTAATTATTTTTCACTTATGTCCCCTAATGTTGAGTTTTATCAAACAGAAGCACTTCCTTGGGGCGGCGAATATCGGGGCTTGGATGAGATTCAAGTTTTCTTCTCCAAGATTTTCCCATTGATTGATTCTTCCGTCGAGATATCTCACTACATTCAAGCAGGTGACAAAATCGCGGCGATCGGTAAGACAATTGGTTCTGCGAAGTTAACTGGGAAAAAGTTCAGTTGTAACTTGGCTCATATTTGGACAGTCGAAAAGGGAAAGATTATGCGATTAGAGGTTTACATTGACACGGATGCTATGAACGCCGCACTGAGCTAATCCCAACTGTTCATTTTGGCTAAACTTTCGAATCTTGAATGGTATATGTCAAGAGTGCTTAACAGAATCTAGATAGCAAAAAACATAGGAGATGACAATGAGTAAGCCTGTGGGCAGAGGACGCAGCACGAAAATCCCCATTGGAGGATTTAAACCATGAATCAAGTAACGAAGACAATCGTACTCATTCACGGATTGTGGATGACTCCGCGTAGTTGGAATCTATTCCATGAATATTATGAAATGAGAGGATATCGGGTATTCGCACCTGCGTGGCCGCGTCTGGATGGTGAAGTTGAGGATATCCGTCGCAATCCATCAGCCCTTGATGGCTTAGGCATCCTTGAGGTGGCAGACTACTATGAAAATTTTGTGCGATCGCTCGACGAACCACCGATCCTAATTGGCCACTCTTTTGGCGGTCTGATCGTGCAAATACTCCTCGATCGCGGTTTAGGCGCGGCAGGGGTGGCGATTGATTCTGCGACACCAAAGGGAATTTGGAAGCTACCGTTTTCAGCGATCGCATCGGTAAGTCCAGTGCTGTTAAATCCTTGGAATTACAAGCGTACCGTAGCACTAACCTTCGAGCAATTCACCTATGCCTTTGCTCATACCATGTCAGAAACTGAGGCGCGATCGGCATACCAGCAAAATACGATTCCCGGCCCAGGTCGCCCGATCTTCCAAGTCGCATCGGCAAATTTTAATCCTTGGGCGGCAACTAAAGTAAATTATCGCAATCCCCACCGATCGCCGCTACTCCTGATTGGCGGTACAAAGGATCGCTTAGTTCCCGCTGTACAGAACAGAATCAACTATAAGAAATACGCCCGTTCGCAGGCAATTACCGACTACAAGGAATTTCCAAATCGCTCTCACCTGATTATTGCCCAAGAGGGCTGGCAAGAGGTTGCAGACTTCGCGCTTTCTTGGGCGCAGCACCACGCCCTGACTGAAACGCACACCCAAACTCAAACCCCACCAAGAGATCGGATGTCTTCGTTGTAGGTGATTTACAAACTTTATCGGGAGGTTCGCAGATGAGAATTTTTGTGGCAGGTGCAACGGGAGCGATCGGTCGTCCGCTGATCGCGCAATTATTGGCAAAAGGACATGATGTCGTAGCGTTAACCCGTTCTCTAGAAAAAGCACGGACTTTCGCGGCAATGGGGATTGAATTTGCGATCGCCAATGTATTTGATGCGGATGCGGTCAAAACCGCTGTTGTGAAGGCTCAGCCAGATGTAGTTATCGAGCAACTCACCGCTCTACCCAAAACCTACAGCCGCGAGTCTATGGGTGCAACAGCGGAACTGAACGCACGTATTCGTTTAGAAGGTGGCGCGAACGTGTTGAAGGCAGCGCAGGCAGCAGGTGTGCGTCGTTACTTGAGACAGTCGATCGCATTCTGGGCAGTTCCCGGAGATGGATTAGCCAATGAAGAAACTCCCTTGGCGTTTGATGCCTCACCCGCAGTATCAGCAGATGCGCGTGTCGTTGCCGAACTCGAACGTCGCTTGCTCGAAACCCCCAATATGGAGGGAATTGCCCTGCGTTATGGCTTCCTCTATGGGTCTGGCACCTGGTTTCATCCCGATGGCGATGTGGCGAAACAGGTGCGGCAGCAACAGTTCCCAATCGTGGGCAATGGCGAAGGGGTATGGTCTTGGGTTCACATTGAGGATGTGGCGGCGGCGACGGTAGCAGCAGTCGATCGAGGTCGTGCTGGTATCTACCTAATTGCCGACGATCGCCCCTTAGAGGTGCGCGAATGGCTCTCAGCTTTGGCGCGATCGCTCAAGGCTCCACCACCACCCCAAGTATCGATTGAAGATGCTTTGCAGATCGGTGGTGCGGATGCGGTCTATTACGGTACGCAGATGCGGGGTGTATCAAATGCCAAGGCAAAACGCGAACTCAATTTTCAACCTCGCCCTTTGGAATGGATGGTTGAAACGGCTGCTACGCTTGCTAGTTAAGCCTAATAGCTCAATCTAGACAAGCAGAAATCTATCTAAATTTATCCTATACATCTATTTTGGAGATCGACTATGCAGATTACGCTCAAACATAAACGCGCGCTTGTGACGGGTGGCAGTCGCGGCATTGGGGCAGCGATCGTCAAGCGTTTAGCTAGCGAAGGAGTGGATGTCGCGTTCACCTTTGCAAACTCGCCCGATCGGGCTGATGAGATTGTCAAGGAAGTAAAGGCATTGGGTGTCCGCGTTCTAGCCATCCAAGCTGACAATGCCGAAGCGAGTGCGGTAGTTGGTGCTGTCGAAAAGACTGTAGCTGCATTCGGCGGAATTGATATCCTCGTGAATAATGCAGGTGTGCTGGCGATCGCTCCGATTGACGATCTGACCCTTGCAGACTTTGACAAAACGATCGCAGTTAACCTGCGTGCCGTGTTTGTGGCAACGCAAGCTGCAGTTAAGCACATGCAAGAGGGCGGACGCATCATTAACATCGGCAGCACCAACGCCGAACGGATGCCCTTTGCTGGCGGCAGCATTTATGCCATGAGTAAATCTGCACTGCAAGGGCTTGTCAAAGGGCTATCACGCGACCTCGGACCGCGTGGAATTACGATCAACAACGTGCAACCAGGGCCAGTTGCCACCGAGATGAATCCTCCAGAAGGCGAATTTGCAGAGATGCTCAAAAAGTTGATGGCATTGCCCCGTTATGGCAAGGTCGAGGAAATTGCAGGGATGGTTGCCTATTTGGCAAGTCCAGAGGCAGCTTACATCACGGGTGCAAGTCTAATGATTGATGGAGGTTTCAGTGCATGAAGATGGCTCGATATGGAACCGCGATCGTAGTACTTCACGCGATCGCGCATTCACTGCATGGTTTGGCGCATCAGGAAATTCCAGTACCGCTCTCACTGCTTCAGACGATGTTTATTGGTACGGTGATTCTACTAGCTCCCATTCTTGCTGCCGTTTTGCTTTGGACAAAGTTCCACCGCATTGGTGGCTGGCTCTTGCTCAGTTCTATGGCAGGCTCGATCCTATTTGGAATCTACAATCATTACATCATCATTAGTCCCGATCATTTTTCCCACGTTATCTTTGAAGGTTGGGGCTTGCTTTTTCAGGTCACAGCCATTCTCACCTTAATCGTCGATGGACTTGGCTGTTGGATTGGTACATGGACATTAAAAGCGGAACTGCTGCAAGAGAATGTCGAATCAGCCCAGAAAGGCTAACACAAATTCCCACAAAGATAGCTATTCACAAACTATAGGAGATATTGAAATGAACGCTGTAACTCATCCTGAAATCACACTAGTTCCAAACAATTCACTTTTAACGGCAACACCTGAAGAGGGGCGGCAACTAGCTGTAAAAATGGCACGCCTGATCGTCAAACTGACTCAGCCTGACGAAGAGAAGCGCAACCAGTTGCGAGATGTCTATGGCAATGATGCCATGATGCTGATTGCGGTCGGACAGACGGTGGCAACCGAGTTTGCCACGATCGCTGCTGCCAATAATTACTGGCGCAAGTAGTGCCTCGAATCTATCGACCGTACGAGATCGAGTCTTTCTAAAAACTTTGATGTTTCATGCAATCACCTATTGGAAGTAAAACCTATGGCTGCAATCATAACGAAGCGGAACGATCCTAAATCATTCAGCTACGTGACAAGAATTGATATTCCCGCAGAAACGCGATCGCAAGTGAATACCCTACTGAATCAAAGCTTGGCAACTGCAATCGACTTGAAGACCCAGATCAAATACGCTCACTGGAATGTTAAAGGAAAAGACTTTTATCAACTTCACGAACTGTTTGATGAAATCGCCTCAGAAGTTGAAGAATTTATCGATTTAATTGCCGAACGGATTACTACTTTAGGCGGACAAGCATTGGGAACTGTCCGCATTGCAGCCAAAGCATCCGAACTACCCGAATATCCCTTTGATGCGGTGGATGGAATGGATCATGTCGAGGCACTCGCCGATCGCTTTGCAATTTATGCCAAATCTTTGCGCCAAAATATTGGCAAGACAGACGAACTCGGTGACATGGACACCAACGATCTATTTGTGGAGATTTCGCGCGCGATCGACAAACGGTTGTGGTTTCTCGAAGCCCATCTTCAAACCTCATTTGCGTAAGCTCTATTGCTAACTACCGCTGCCAACAAATTTTGGCAGCGGTACGCAGAACGAATCAATTGGAAACCCATGAAAAAAGAGCCTTCGCGAGAATCTCCGATCGCTTTGCTGTTGCCCCTCTCTCTCATTGTGGGATTGGTGTTACTGCTGAGTCTGAATGCAGGACAGAACAATCAAACCGCTGAGGCAGTTAGTCCATTAGAGTTATGGCTGAAAGTCATTGTCGGATATTTGGCAGCAGGAGCAGAAATCGCAGCAGCAGTCGTGATTGGTGGAGCGATCGGGCGCGGTATCTTAAGCTATGTCCGCCAGCTATTCTCGCGTAGGCAGCATCTCGATGTCACCGAAATAATTCGTCTACAACTGGGACGAGTACTTGCGTTAGGTCTAGAATTTACCGTTGCCAGTGACATCCTGCGCACGGCAGTTGCTCCGACACGCCAAGACATTTCAAACTTGGGAGCGATTGTTTTGTTACGAACGCTGCTCAACTATTTCTTAGAGCGAGAAATTCGCCAAGGAGAGCAAGGCCGCTTACCAGATAAACCTATTGGCATTGGGGAATAATGATGAGTCAAAACCGTTTCAATTCCAAGCCGATTACTAGCATCGGTCGATCGCTCAGACAACACTTGTCGCTAAAGGAAGAATTGCTACTAGCCATAGCACCTACCCTCACAATTGCGATCGTGATGGCATTCGTCGAAACGGTGAGTCAGCAGAGGCTGTTGTTTGCCTCCCTCGCTGCCAGTGCTTTTTTGATTTACCTCGACCCGCATCACAGCAGCAACACAGCTCGGACACTGATCCTATCTCAACTGATGGCGGCGGCGATCGGCTGGTTCGCTAATTTCACCTGTGGTGCTGGGTACGTTGCGGGTATCGCAGCGATGGTCGCAACCATTGTTTTTACGATCGCGCTGGATGTTGTTCACCCTCCCGCAGTCTCGACTTCCCTAAGTTTTGCTCTTCAAACAAGCAGTCAAAACAATTTCATACTCTTTAGTTTGGCAGTCGGGGCGATTGCATTGTTGGTTGGACTAGAGCGCCTCGCGCTACGAATTCTGACCCGTTTTCATTAAACCCGTTTCAAGGCGATCGGAATTGCGAACGACAAACTATTACTTGCAATCACTTCTGACGAAAGTTGGAGATATTCAACTTCATAAAAAATTGGAGATCTGAATTTCGATAATAAGTCTGATTTTGGAGAAAAGTGCCATGAAAATTTTGATTCGAGCGATCGTGAGTTTTTTCGTATTCATCGTAGATGTTGCGTATGGTAAGCGTTCCTATGCTCGTTTTTATCTACTGGAAACCATCGCTCGCGTTCCCTACTTTTCCTTTCTGTCGGTGCTCCATTTATATGAAACGATAGGTTTCTGGCGCAAAGCTGATTGGTTAAAAGTTCACTTTGCTGAAACTTGGAATGAATTGCACCATCTTTTAATTATGGAATCACTGGGAGGTAATCGCTATTGGGGCGATCGCTTCGTCGCCCAACATGTTGCTATAGCTTACTACTGGGTAGTCGTACCCATTTACATGCTATCTCCCCAATATGCCTATTACCTGATGGAGCTAATTGAAAATCATGCCTACCATACCTATGATGACTACTTAAAGACTCATGAAGAAGAACTAAAAGCCCAACCTGCTCCCCAGATTGCGATTGACTACTATCGCGATGGCGATCTCTACATGTTTGAAGAAGTTCAGACTCAGCCCAGTGGTGAATTTCGGCGTCCCAACGTGGATAATCTATACGACATATTTTTAAATATCCGTGATGATGAATGCGAACATGTGAAAACGATGGAAATGCTGCAAAAGCCAGAGGCGCGACAAACCTTCAAAAGTCCCCATTCCATACTCGAAAGTCGTCATTCTGCTCTCGCACTAAAACCCGCTAATCTTGATGAAATGGTTTAATTGAGCGATATGACTCTTACACCTGCAAAGACGACGGCATTTCAAGTAGATATCCTTGCCAAGCTCTATCTAGAAGCCAAATCGGCCTATATTTCTGATACCACAATCGCCCTACTCTGCGATTGGCTTATGGAAGAGTTTCAGCAATTACCATTAAATCTGCAATTTTCCGATTATATGCGTTATGCCAACGCTGAGGAAATGTTTGTCGATATCGAACGAGGGCAGCTTTGGGTATCTGCCGAAAGTTACGACTCTACCGTCTATCCCAATCCAATTTATGGCTTTATTTTTCAGGGAATGCACGATTACGACCATTACTTGACGGATACTGACTTCAGCCTAGAGGGAGAAATCATGGCTTACAACTTCGCCGCAAAACGCGTGCCGAGTTTAGACATTCAAAAAATTCTCTACTCCGAAATTGTGCTGCGATCGGCGACCTATCTTTATCAGGGACATGCCGCCGATCCTAAAATTGTTTTTCTGTAACATTACTGGGATAAAAAATAATGTCTAAATATGCTTATAAGGTGAGTCAAATCAAAGTAAGTCAGCTTTTTTTATACATCAAATTTGAAAAGAACCGTGGAACACTCTGATTTATCAACTGACACTCTGGAAAGTACTGAGACAAAAAATGAGGAGCTTTTGCCGCTGCCTCCAGAGGCCAAACCAGAAGAAGTGCAGTCTCCTCCCATTGAGGCGATCGAACCATCACCACCAGTAAAGCTAGTTTCAACGCATCCTTACCGCAAGGTAGTACTGTTCGGTATTTTGTCCCTAGGAGCGATCGCTATTGGCATATTTGGATATCGTTGGTGGCAATATGCCGATACGCACCAAGAAACGGACAATGCTTATGTGACTAGCGATAGCTATCCTATTAACGCTCGAATTGCTGGAACTGTGGTTGAGGTAACTGTCGATGATAACCAGCAGGTAACGAAAGGAAGCCTGCTCGTCAAACTCGATCCCCGCGATTATGAGATAGCTCTAGAGCAGGTAAAAACGGCTTTAGAAGTAGCAAAACAACAGGCTAAAGTGGCTCAAGCGAATATTGATGTGGCTACTACCAATGGACTAGGGAAAATCCAAGAAGCTCAAGGCAATGTTGATGCTAACGACTTCAATATTTTTTCTGTCCAAGCCTCAGTCCTTGAGGCCCAAGCAGGAGTGCCATCGGTACAAGCGCAATTAGCCCAGGTACGAGCAAATCTAGTCAAATCAGAGCTAGACTATAGACGCTATGAAGTTCTATGGCAAGAAGGAGCAACCTCGCGCCAACAGTTTGATATCGCCAAAGCTAGTTACGAATCCACTCTAGCTCAATACAATTCCCTTCAGGAGCAGGTACTCCAGGCAAAGGCGCGACTGCAACAGGCTCAGAGAAACTTAAATAGTGCTGAGGCAAAACTAGTTTCTACGAAAGGAACTTTTCAACAGGCTGAGGCAACCAATCAGCAAACAGAAGTAAATCGGCGGCAATATCAATCAGCTTTAGCCGCGATCGCTCAAGCGGAAGTACAGGTCAAAAATGCCGAGTTGCAATTGTCTTATACCGCGATCGCATCTCCGGCGGCTGGACGTATAGAACCCATTTGAGATCTTAAGAAGTGGCTGCAAGTCTCTTCAGCATTAGC
>NZ_JAZBJZ010000129.1:0-14834 GCF_036349135.1 Tumidithrix elongata BACA0141 | reverse complement strand
TCTCTTTTTATTTTCGTTTTTCGTCTCTGACTGATTTTTAGAGGTGCCCTAAATCATCTTTATTAATCGATCCAAAAATCGCTAAAATCTGTCTTAAACGGTGGATTTGATACAATATAATCAAATTTCGCTAACTGCGCTCCATCTTTATGATAGGGATACTCCAATGTGTTCCCCTGAATGATATTGGGAATTGAATGTACCAGATTATTTAAAATCAAATTCAATCGCAATAAACTCGACGACTTCTGCGAAATATCCTGCGAATAAATCGTACAGCGCTCCTCACCGATCGCATGGGCAATACTCATCAACAAAGTCCCCGAACCCGCCGAAGGGTCGTAAACCGTGACATTCTGCACCCGCCCCTTCACCAAAATTGCCGACATAATCCTTGCTACTGCATGGGGCGTATAGTACTCGGCATACTTACCGCCATTATCCTTGTTGTAATCCTTAATCAAGTATTCAAATAACGTTGCAAAAAAATCATACTTCTGCGTAAAAATATGTTCTGCACTAAACTTAATCAACTGGTTAACGATCGCCCGACAAAACGCATCACGCTTAGAAGTATCCGTAACAAACTCGCTCACGCGATCGAATAATGGAATCTTAGTATCCCCTTCCGTTTTGACCGAGAAAATGTCATTGTTTTGAATGGCGATATCTCGTAACGTATCATCAAACAACTTCGCAAAATCAGGATTGTTTTGCTTCTCATACAAAGTCGCCAAAAAATGATCGGGCTTTAAATTTGCGGTATTAGAAGGCAATTTCATCAACAGAAACTTATACTCATCCTCAGTCATCGCTTTTAACGACTGTTCCCAACTCTCCGCGATCGCAACCTCCTTTATTGCCTGCTTTACCTCATAAGCAAACTTATCGTTCATCAACTTA
The DNA here is from genome assembly GCF_036349135.1 of Tumidithrix elongata BACA0141. Classification (NCBI taxonomy): domain Bacteria; kingdom Bacillati; phylum Cyanobacteriota; class Cyanophyceae; order Pseudanabaenales; family Pseudanabaenaceae; genus Tumidithrix; species Tumidithrix elongata. The sequence goes on along the minus strand of NZ_JAZBJZ010000129.1, from coordinate 13,931 downwards.
TACAGAAAGACCTGAGTAATAATTTTGTACTCATTTCCATCATTTCCCAACCCATAGGCAGCACAAATCCCCTTGAGGCTATCAATCAACTCTTTAATCTTTTGCCCAAAATCCGTATCGTTAAGTTGATTCATATCCCTGTTAATTACCCGCTTGAAAAATCTGATTAGCCGTCAAATTCAATTCTGGAAAAGTTGGCGATATAACTCGTTCATCGCCCCTAAATGCGGTTACTTGATATTCGCCATCAATCAACTCATGCACTAAAATCGTTGGCTGCTTTGGATTGCCAATAAACCTTCTACCACCCAATCCCAAATAATCCACAATCCAATATTCAGGAATCCCCATCTCCTCATAATCATTAACCTTAGTGAAATAATCAACCCGCCAATTTGTACTCACCACCTCGATCGCAATCACAATCGATGCTCCTTGAGTGACTGTAGATTGACTCTCCCACAATGGCTCATTTACTAAATTAGAAGTATTTAAAATTAAGATATCAGGTAAATAAGCCGATTCAGCCTCAGGTACTTTCACGAAAGCTTGACTAGGCAGAAAGTAAGGTAGATTTGCCTTTCTATACTCAAAGACTAGCTCCGTAGCTAAAAACCCCTTCACTTGCTCATGCTTTCCAACGGGTTGCGGCATCTCAACAATTACTCCATCATGTAGTTCATAAAGTCTATTCTCTGGCTTCCATTCCACAAATTCTGTAAAAGTCATCAATTCTGTCTTAGCTAGAGTTTGAACCATTTTTGTTTACCTAACTTGTCAACCGAATTTTTATATTATAGCAATACAGAGTATTACAGCCCGTTTCCGTTAAGGGGCAGCGATCTCGTTGACTTGGTAATACTGCGATTCCTGTCGGGATACATACTGCCACATCAAGAATACTTCTATAAATCATCGAATGGAACGCGATCGATGGTTACCCAAACTAAGTTCTACTTTGTAGTCACAAAAATCTCAATCAGTCATCAATAACAGCAATTCTCATTTTGACTTGTAGTTTGCCCTAGCAGTCATATCTTAAAAGAAGACATAGTCGTTCCAAGAGCCGTTATGGCGACTACTCTCAATAACTTGAGTGAAATTAAGCTAAAATTTTCATGATGAGAATTGCTAAACCTAGCTGGAGAAACTTGCTAGCAGGTAAGTTTCTCTCGTATACTACTTGAAAACAAAAGCTCGAATTCGTGGTAGTCATTCAATGAGATTAAAATCAGTCTCGTATTCAGAATTTCTAAATGAGCCGAAGGAGTGGTCAATATCTGACTTTACTCTAGAACCCATCAACTTAGTAGTTGGCAAGAATGCTACTGGAAAAACGCGCACTCTAAATGTTCTGAGTGGTCTTGGGAACCTGCTTTCAGGTAGGCAAAAACCTGGTGCGCTAACCTGTGGTAACTACGATGTCACGTTTGAACACAACGATCGCATCCTGAAGTACATTCTCCAAATCTCAGACCACAAGGTTATTCGTGAGTCGTTCGCAGATGGCGAAAAAATTCTTCTAGAACGTGGTGAAGGTGGTAGGGGATCCATCTTTCATGAAAAAGAACATAAAAATCTAGACTTTCAGACACCTGAAACTGATGCTGCAGTCGTTGCCAGAAGAGATGCAATACAACATCCTTTTCTCCAACCTTTAAGTGATTGGGGCTTAGGTATACGTCATTACTTCTTTGGAGATGCCATGGGCAGAAATATGATCGGTTTGGTCGTCAATGATGCGCCACAGCCCGATCCAACAAATCCTAATGAGGTAGTCGGTCTGTTTCGTAAAGGGTTAAAGCAATATCCAAGTGTCTTCAAAAAGGCGGTCATTGAAGCGATGAACGATATTGGATATGACATCGAGGATATGGATGCAACCACCCCTCAAAACATACAAATCCAGTCGAACTCAATTATTCCGCTTACGCCAGTCACTTTATCTGTTAAAGAACGCTCTTTATCGAGTCAGACAGAGCAAACGGAAATGTCTCAAGGGATGTTCCGTGCGTTGTCGATAGTTATCCATCTCCAGTATGCAATTCATGGAGACCATCCCAGTTTTATACTTATTGATGACATTGGTGAGGGACTAGACTTTGACCGATCTTGCCGCTTAATCCACGTCATCCGCCAATGTGCGAGGGATTCAGAAATCCAGTTGGTCATGAGCACTAACGATCGATTTGTCATGAATAATGTCCCTCTAGAGGAATGGTCTTTGTTAAGTCGCCAAGGCGGGAATGTCACAGTACATAATTACAAAAACTCAAAAGCTGCATTTGACAACTTTAAATTTACAGGACTGAATAACTTCGATTTTCTTGCTATGGACTTCATTAATGAGAAAGAAGATTTTTTTGTAGAGAATTCAAGTGATGTAGAGCTAATAGCTGGAATCCATTCATGAAAAAAATGGCTATTTTTGTTGAAGGCGAAACAGAGTTACGTTTCATTGACAAAATAATACGAGAGATTGCGAATGAGAGGAATCTACAAATCGTATTGGTCAGAGCTTCTGGTGGTGCTAGAAGTCTTCGTGAGTATGAAGATATCGCTGACAGTGGGAGTGGGGCTGATAAGAACTTTTACATCAGAATCATTAATTCAGGTACTGATAATCGTGTTGGCTCTGATATTCGCGAAAACTATGAAACCCTGATAAATGCAGGCTTTAGTGTGATTATTGGTGTTCGTGATGTCTACCCCGACTCTTCACTAGCAGATTTGCCTAAGTTAAGAACTGGACTCCGCTATCGATTACAAACAAAACCCGTCTCCGTTGATTTCATATTAGGCGTAATGGAGATTGAAGCATGGTTTCTTGCGGAGCATACACACTTTACTCGTATACATCCAAGACTTTCAGCTCCTCGCATTGCAGCAGTGCATGGCTTTGACCCCAGTGTTGACGACATGCAACTAAGGCCTCATCCAGCGGATGATCTTCACAATGCGTACTCATTAGAAGGCTTAGCATACAGAAAAACAGCTAGCCACATTCAACGTACTGTTGAGGCTTTAGGTTATGCTGAAATGTACTTGGAACACAAAGCTAAATTCCCAGATTTTGCAGTGTTTATACAAGTGATTGACAAATTTTTTTCATAAATCGCAAACTTACAGCAAATTGACTTCAAATCCACCACAACTAGAACAACGCTAGGTTAGGCGTTATATCCCAATATTTGTGGCGGACTTGCTCAAAAACTGCTGTATTAATCCCCATAAGGATCGTCGTCGGGTTGATAGACAGGGGCAACTTTTAAGGGTTTATGACCGTTCTTGCGCGTAGGAACATGCTGCAAACCCGTTTTCAAGAAGCCGAGAATATCGCTGGGCTTTTGTTGTTCGATGCGATTCACTTGAGAGAGTACGACCTCCTTATCTAGACCCGCGATCGCATCTTTAATCTTTGCAGGCGACAAACGCGAATCGATGCGCCGCAGGCGATAGACCATGGCTTCCTCAAACGGCATATCAGGGACGGGTTGATAGATATTGCGTCCGTCCTGTCCGCGCATCACAGGTGGGCGAGGGAACTTGAGAAATACGGGCTGCGTAAAGTGAGGGTGGCGTACCATCAGTTCGCCTTTGGGCAGGGTGGCAAGTTTGGTTTTCACCGCAGAGGAGAGCGTGCTATAGCCGGGGGTAGCAAGTTCGTCCATATCCATACGTCCGTAAAGCCCCGTACCGCAGTTACCGACGATACGTTTGTGGACTTGCGATCGGAACTGTTGGGCGGAAAATAGAACTTCACCCAAATAGCGGCCGCGTTCTGAAATATCCAAGAGAGTTCGCTTTAAATAGGTGTCGCTACCATCCGAGGCAGCATATTTGTTCAATTCATCCACAAAAATAATTACCCGTTCCACACCCAGACTGTTCTGTTCGAGCGATTCGCGAATCTTGCTGACAATGCGCGTGAAGACGAGATCTTGGGCAGTTGGCTCTAAATTCGCTACATCTACTACATAGATATTACTCTTGCGAAAATCACCCCAAGGCAGATCGTTGACGATATCGCCATTACCAACCAAGCCTTTACAGCGATTGGTGATATTCATCAGGCGGTTTCGCACCTTATAGATCGTGGCAATGTGATGGCTATGCCATTCCTTCTTGTTTTCGCTTTCCATCTCTTCAATCACGCGACTAAACCACTCTTCCAATTTTTGGAAGTTTGACACCTTTACGCCAAGGGTATAGTTCAAATCGGGGTTGCGAATCACTTTCTCCTCGATCAAAGAGAGAACGGCATCGGCTTTGGCATCGACATCATCGCGATTTAACAGAACCTCTGTATATTCAAAAATCTCAGTTAAGCCCCACTGGAGTGGCGAGACGTTATGGAGTAGGGCGGGATGCGTTCGCAGCGTATTCAGGTTATAACCATCGGGCTTAAAGGGAGCATAGTAATGCACGTCATCAAAGGGCGTTGCAGGAATTTCCAGTTTTTCATAGACATCCAATTCCTCCTCTGTAAGCTGTCCGCCCTCCGCAGGGGCGAGATCGAGATAGAGCAAATCGGGTCCCTTGACATTAAAAAATACTGCTGCTACGCCGCGATCGGGATTGTCGGGACAATAGTGCGCGAAGATACTTTTAAGCAAGAATTCCACAAGGGAAGTTTTGGTTGCCAATCCCGATACCCCCGTGATATTCAGATGAGCGGCTTCGGGGCCTAAGAGGAAATCGGCATCGAGATATACGGGCGAATTCATGCCACCCTTGACATAGACACCGACTGGAATGCCGCGACCTTTGCCAACATACTCATCCATGCGCAGGGACATCAGTACGGCATCATCGTCAGCTAGATATACAGGTCCAATCGGAACGGGTTGCAAAGGCTCCTCTGGTTCCATTCGCAAGACGGCGGCTTTAAAGGCGCGAATTTCGGGGCGTTGGGTGGGGGCGATATCGGCTAGCTCAGCACTGCGATCGGCTCCGATATAGTCATACAAGGCGGAAACCAAATCTGTGTAGCCATGGGCTTCGACCACAATGCCATAGATATCCCATTTTGTGGCGGTGGCTTTACCAAAGTTGCGTTTGGGCGGCTGCGCTACGGTAATTTTTACAATAGTGCCAATGCCCACAGGTGAGTTTAGCTCCGTCCAAAAGTTGAAGGTGTCGGGAGTATTCGGGCTACTTTCTGTGGCAAAGACGCGACCAATTAGTTCAGCCATGTGTTTTGGGTGTTTATGTTAGGCGTGAGGTAAGGCAGTCACTGAGGAATAGTCGGCTTAGGTGCTTGAGGAGGATAAAGCGATCGCTTCACCCTCCTCTCAAGCAAGACTAGTTATTCTTCTTCGTCCCAATAATCTTCTGTATATCCAAGTTTTGTGGCAGCAGAACGCTGAGATGAACTTAGATCTTCCCAGTATAGATCGTCAGATTCAGGAGGATCGGTCTCTTCCTCCCAACTGTCCTCATCCCAACCTAGTATGCCCCAGAGTTCCTGCTCTGCTTCGCTCATGTCGATCCAACTCATGTCATCCCATGTATCACCAGGATTCCCTTCTACATCTCGAATGCCTGCCATGCTATACCTCCTGAGAGTTTTTCAAAAATTATGTTAGCTTACAACAAACCCTTGTTCTTACCTAAAACCCATTAATTTGCTTGGCTAGCTCAATGTCAAGCCTACTAATTCCCCCGACATCATGGGTGGTGAGATCGAGGGTGACAAGATTGTAGACATTGTAAATTTCGGGGTGGTGACCTAATTTTTCGGCGGCGATCGCAACTTTCGTCAAAAATCCAAAGGCTTGAATAAAGTCAGCAAACTTAAACGATCTGTGCAACTTGCCATGAACCACCGACCAGCCAGTGAGCTGAGGTAAAACTTGTTTAATTTCAGCATCGCTAAGTTTTCTAGGGATCAGCTCCCCGTCTGCTTTTGCGAGAAAATTGGGGTTTTGACTTAGTCGAGATGGCGCAAAAGAATGGGCGCTAGCTGCATGGGCACTAGCTGTATGGGCATTAGGTATAAAGGTTGCGATCGCGCTTACACAGAGACTTAGCGCCAGATTTGGTGTCAAGTGTGGGGTGATATATTTCATGGGATTCTAAATGCTCTCTAGCACCAGCATATTCCCCAGCATATTAAAGTAGAACTGTACGTGTTAAGTAATTTAAAAACTAAAAATGTCGTCTCCAACTCCTGACCTTCCTTCTAATGACGCTCGCGCCCGTCAAATGCTAGGTATGAAAGGCGCGGATGTCAAAGAAACTTCGATTTGGAAGTTGCGCCTCCAACTGATGAAGCCAATTACTTGGATTCCCCTGATGTGGGGTGTAATTTGCGGGGCTGCTTCGTCAGGTGAGTTTACATGGACAATTCCCAATGTCTTGACTTCGTTGCTATGCATGTTGATGTCAGGCCCTCTGCTCACAGGCTATACGCAGATCATGAATGATTATTACGATCGCGAAATTGATGCGATCAACGAGCCCTATCGACCGATTCCGTCGGGTGCAATGCCGCTCAATCAAGCGATCGCCCAGATTTGGATTTTGCTAATTGCGGGGATTGCAGTAGCGATCGTACTCGATCTAGGTGTGGGGCATACAGACTTCATTATCACCAAACTAGCTGTGGGTGGGGCATTTTTGTCCTATATCTACTCTGCCCCACCACTCAAACTCAAACAAAATGGTTGGCTGGGTAGCTATGCATTGGGGTCGAGTTATATTGCCCTACCTTGGTGGGCGGGTCACGCCCTGTTTGGGACGCTCAATTGGACTGTGGTATGGCTGACCCTGTTTTACAGCCTCGCTGGGCTAGGAATTGCGATTGTCAATGACTTTAAGAGTGTCGAAGGCGATCGCAGTTTGGGGCTTAAGTCTTTGCCTGTAATGTTTGGCATTGACAAAGCTGCGTTGATTTCTGCCACCATGATTGATGTGTTTCAAATTGGTATTGCTGTCTACCTCGTCACCGTGGGACAACAACTACTCGCCAGTTTGATCGTGTTGCTCGTGATTCCTCAAATCACATTTCAAGATATGTACTTCCTGCGCGATCCGTTAAAAAATGATGTGAAATATCAGGCAAGCGCTCAACCTTTCTTGGTTTTAGGAATGCTGGTCGCTGGAATTGCTATGGGTCACGCTGGCATATAAAAATGCTTTACTCCTTGTAACTGTTTCATGATTACAAGGAGTAAAGCATTTCAATAGAATGGATTCCTATTATTATGCAAGTAGTATCTATCTATTCGCGATGTAAGGTAATAACCCTACCGTTTGTGGGTTGGAGCGGACGCGCATCCACCTGATAGAGCTTTTGAAACGCATCAATCTCTTCTTCGGACACTGTAATCGGTTCGGCAAGAACGTTCCATTTTACACTTTCACTACAGGGTGGTGTTGTGAGCGAACCATTGTAGCTAAAGTAAGCTTTGCTCTTAGGTAATAAGTCAGCAGCATTAATCGTGCGATCGCTAACCTTATTGGTTTTGCCAGCAGCAGGAATATTTTGCCAAATCTCATGGATCAGAGGATTCTCTGTTCCTTCATCAAGCATGATGCCAACCACTGCCAGTTTGCCTGCGGCATTACGATGCACTAGATGTAGTTCCATCGCCGAAGCTTTCCCGTCAATCGTATGTTCGCTTGGGGTATGAAAGTGAAATTGGAGAAGTTCGTATTCATTACCGTCAATCGTCACCGTACTTCCTTTCGCGTAATTTGCTTGGATCGTATGACCATTGTTGAAAACGACTAGGGGAGCTGGACTGTAGTGAAAGACAATCTTTGCAGGGCTTCCTTTTACAGCACCTGTGATATTGACAGGAGATTGCTCTTTGCCTGCCTCACACATTGCGAAATCAGTACTGAGATCGCCCCATCGCGTAGGATTTGCTGCTCCACCATAGCTCCAATGTGGGGCTCCTTCAACAGCAAAAATAGGAACGAATGATACAGCAAATAAACCGAAAACAAATGCCGCAAAGATTAGCAAGATTTTGCGGCTAATTCTTGTGATTGGACTCATTTGAATATTCTAAAGCTAGGACTATGGATATATGATAATTACTTTATAAACAAAAAATGAAATTTGCATAGAAAAGTAATATATCCGTGATTTTGCCCTATTTTTTCCCAATTTAATGTCAGTTTAGTATAAAACAGGGCAAAATGTCGATGGCAAATCGAAGCTATCGTTGACTGAGGGGGGATAAATTTTCTAACAATCACCTCATGTAAGACTAGCTTTATAGGCAGCCCAGCCACCTAAGTCTGAGATATCCAACCACTGATATTTTTCCACGAGTTCGCGAGGATAGAGCATTGCCGTCAAGACTTCGCCATCCTCTAAAACCACATCCCCAGGATACATATGGGGCGGCTCGTTTGCGAGTAGATAGTCATATTGCGCGATCGTGAGTTCGTATACTTCGCCTGGAATGCTAATGCCACCCTCTGCCACAGTATAGATTGCAGGATGCCATCCATTCTCAGCCGCATGGAGTCGATAGAGAGGGCGAGTTTTTGCTGGTTTAACGAACGTAGCAGACTGCAGGTTTTGATGGTCGGGTTGACCTTTTAAGGCAGAACCACAGATAAATACTTTTTTGGTTTCCGTTGTTATTTGTCCAGTCGCTTCAGACATAATTTTTCCTTAATATAAAATTGGGTACGGTGATTTATTGACCTGTTTGCAAAATTTCCACGGCTCTCACGACTCTAGCTTTACTGTTCGTGAGATGTCCGCAAATCGTATCCTTGGCGGATTGGGCATCTCTTTGCGCGATCGCTTCGTAAATCTGGCGATGCTCTTGGCGAATTTCTAGTACTTCAGGGTTGTGGTTGGTCGTTCGCAAGCGCAGGAGAAACATCTTATCAAACACTTGTTCTAGTAAAGAAACCAGCCATTTATTTCCAGAGCTTTCGGCAATGAGATGATGGAACTGATAGTCCAATTCTAAAAGTTCTGTGGGTTCCACCAATTTTGCACGAGCTAGCTTCTCAGCCGAGATTACATATTGTTCTAGCTGCTCGATCTCCTGAGTACTGGCGCGATCGCAGGCTCCAGCCACAGAAAGTTGCTCTAGGGCGATGCGGCAGTCATAGAGTTGAATAACATCCCCAATCGAAAGCGTTGCTACCCGCAGACCTCCACTTGCGTCTGCTATCACAAGACCCTCTTGTTGTAACTTGCGAATTGCCTCGCGGATCGGTGTACGACTCACCTGCAAGCGATCGGCCAATTGGGTCTCAACCAGACGCTCGTTAGGGGCTAGTTCACCCGAAAAAATGTTGGTTCGCAAGACCCGATAGGTCTGTTCGTGCAAAGATTGACTGCGTTGGATGGTAGACAAGCCCAAGGTGCGAATTCCTCACTTTCTTGCGTAGTCTTAATGTATACAGTATACATAGTAAATGTCAATTGCTTAAATCTACGCTACTTTTCCCAAACCTATGGCGACTCCCATGCTTTCGACCCTCTCAATCAATGGCGATCGCTTCCTTGCCAGTATTGCTACCTTGGCGCAAATTGGTCAACTCCCAAATGGTGGGGTAGAACGCCTTGCCTATAGCTCAAGGGATATAGAGGCGCGGCAGTTGGTGCAGCAATGGATGCTTGAAGCCGATATGCAGGTCAAGATTGATGCTGGTGGAAATATTATTGGGCGCTATGCAGGGAGCAATCCCAATCTGCCAGCGATCGCTACGGGTTCGCATATCGATACCGTACCCAATGCAGGACATTACGATGGAGCCTATGGTGTGCTGGCAGCCCTAGAAGCGATCCGAACGTTAAAAGAGAATTCCTTACGACTCAAGCACTCCCTAGAAGCGATCGTGTTTGCGGATGAAGAAGGCAGCATGATGGGGAGCAAAGCTATAACGGGGAATGTGAACCCAAATCCTGAGTCCTATCATCCTGTGGAAGGAACGATTCAAACTTGTTTGGCTAGTATTGGGGGAGATTGGCAAAAGATCGAGACAGCTCAGCGCGATCGCCGTGACTTTGCTGCATTTCTGGAACTTCATGTCGAACAAGGCCCCGTATTGGATAGTGCAGGTATCCAGATCGGCGTGGTCGAAGGTGTGGTTGGGCAAAGACGCTATACGATTACCGTCCAAGGTAGTGCCAGCCATGCAGGAACGACCCCTATGTCCATGCGCCAAGACGCACTCGTGGCAGCAGCTCAAGTAATTTTGAGCGTAAATCTATTGGCAAACCTGCCTGGAAAGCAAGTGGCAACGGTGGGTAAAATGTTGGTTAGCCCCAATGCTCCCAATACGATTCCTGCTTTTGTCGAGATGTCTCTAGATATTCGCGACCTATCCGATCGGAATTTAGATAATTTGATCGAGTCTTTAGAGGGCGATCTAGAAGCGATCGCCGCCGCTAACCAGACAAAAATTAGCCTGAAGCCAGTTCTACAGAATCAACCTGCCCTTGCGAGTCCAATCATTCAGTCAGCGATCGTGCAAACCTGTCAAGAGTTAGAGCTTACTTACCTCCATCTGCCTAGTCGCGCTGGGCATGATGCCCAAGAGATGGCAAAATTAACAGAGATGGGAATGATTTTTGTCCCCAGTCAAAATGGGGTCAGTCATTCTGAAACCGAATACACCTCTCCAGAACATTGCGTGCAGGGAGCCAATGTCTTGTTGCATACACTTCTAAAGCTAGATCGACAAATCTAGATCGAGTAGCTTTATACTTCACCGATCTCTGCTTCTATCGTCGCTTACCAATCGCCCCCCGCACCACCACCATCACTACTGCCTCCACCAAAATCACTGGAGGAACTGCCGTAATCGCTACTATAGGAACTGTCATAGCTACTGGAATCACTACTAGAACTGCTATAGCTGCTACTAAAATCGCTGGAACTGTAATCGCCAGAACCACTAATCGAAAGCATCGGTGTTTCCTGTCGATCGTAAGCAAAGACACAGCCACAAAAATGACAGCTATACACCGTTTGTTTCACTAATCGGACAGAGGGAATCTTTTCTTTTGGTTTGCGATCGCTCTTTTCCCCCTTTTTAGTCGTTTCGATCGCTCTCTCGACAGTTAGCTCAGAAACCTCAACTGCATAGGATTTGCAATGGGCGCAAACACTTGTACTGCTGTCAATCTCTCGCCATCCTCGAAATTCCAATTTCCCTAGCGATCACGCTGAGATTTTCATCGGAGTTAGTACACTTTCTAGTTCTTGTGCTGTAAGTTCTTGGGGTGTTTGTCCCGTGCGATCGCTGCGATAATAGCGATCGCATATAAATTTAGCCATTCTAAATCTCATACCCATGACGAGTAACGATCCAAAGCAGCCCCAAAAGCGTGATGTCGTATTAGGCGGTCAAGCGGCAATGCCTAAAGCAGGCGTGGTCTTGGGTGGCTTAGAGGGCGTACAAAGGCGGATCTCCGATCGCAACCAAGACATTGAATATCGGATCGCGGCGTTACAAGAAGCATTAAATTACGGTCAGAGAGGATTGGATCTGTTAATTCGGTCGTTAAAGGATAAGTCCGAGCAAATTCAATGGTCAGCCTACGAACTCTTGCGCGATCGCAGCGAACCAAGAGTCAAACTTGCCCTAGAACTTTTCTCAAACAGCGGTGTGGTCTATATGCCCCTACGCGACCTGCTGGCGGCGGGTAAATGGCGGCAGGCAGATTTAGAAACGACAGCGATTATGCGGCAGCTTTGCAAGCTCGATGTGGGCGATCGCTTGAATGGGATGCATTTCACCCAATTTCCCTGTGAAGACTTGGGGCTGATCGATCGCCTCTGGCGCAAATATAGCAACGGTCATTTTGGATTTAGCGTGCAACAGCCGATCTGGCATCGGTGCGATCAAAGCCGTTGGGATAAGGGCGAAGCTTGGGCATTATTTGGCGATCGCGTTGGGTGGCGCGCCAGCTTCTTTTTGTTTGAAGCCTACCATTGGAAGCAATATCGCGAACTCACCTTTAACCTCTCTGCTCCCAAAGGTCATCTTCCCTTTGTCAGTGGTATTTTTACTATGGAAGCGATCGCCAACCGATTGATTAGCTGCCGCACCAATTCGTGACTTTTCGTGACTTTACTGATAGCGCCTAGCCAAATTCTCAAAGCCAGACTGATGGAAGCGATCGCTTTAGAATTTGATCGTGAGTTCGCTCCTGAATTCGTTCCTAAATTTGCTCCTAAATTTGACAGCGAACTTAATAATGAATTGAAGGAACCGATTTGCGTAAGGCTTAAACCCTCTCAATTACAAGTAAAAGCGGGTTATCCCAAATATTCCTCTGATGAGACTTGTCATTACACGACTTCAGTTAGTTTAAGTCTGGGCAATCTATGCCAGCTCGATCCTCTCATCATTGCGAATCGTTTGCGTAAAAGGCTAGAAGCGATCGCGGATTCTCAATTTACCACCCAAGTATCAGAAAAAGGTTGGCTCAACTTTGAACTCAGCGATCGCTTCTTAATCGATTGCTTAGCGGCTTTATATGATTGGCAACCCGATTCTATCAACAGGAACTATGAAGCTCCCTGGGAAGTGCAATATGCCTATACCCGTTGTTGTGCCTTACTTAGACTCGCAGAACGGGAGGGCTTACTTTGCGATCGGCAGATTCCCTTTAGATGGCAACCCTTCGAGCCTAAACCGAAATTCCTATTTCAAGAACCTGCAGAAATTCAGTTAGTGATGGCGCAGTTGGCGATCGCCGATCGACTTACCGATGAATCTCAAGCCATCTCCGTATCGATGACTTTAAAACTATGTGAAGCGATCGCAAAAAGTTTTCTCAGCTTTTATGATGCTTGCCGTATCTTTGGTGTAAGTCAAAATCAGGCGGTAATACGTGTCAGTTTGCTGTGTCTTACGCAAAAACTCTTGATTTTTCTCGCCCCTGCCCCCGTTACAAACTGTACTGCTTTGTGATATAAAACAGCCAAAAATTGTAAAGCTAGTTTTTATTTAAGAGGCAATATGACCCAAGCGATTAAAGTTACATATTTCAGCTTAATCAGAATGGCTTAGAAATCGCAACGAATCATTGACATGGATGGCTATAATGCTCACACCGATGCCGATCGAGTTCCCTAAATATTACTCATGCTAAAGACTCCTGTTACAGTCCCCAAATTATCAGGTACAGCCTCAGAAGCACCAACTTCAAAGATTCCCAGCCCAACCATCGCTAAAGGCGAACAAACCGATGGGAATAAGCAAGGCAAACCTTTAATCGTGAGCCTTGAGAATGTCAAAAAGACCTACAATAACGGCGCTGTCGGTCTCAACTGTGTCAATTTTGAACTCTTTCAAGGAGATTTTAAGTTTGTCACCGGTCACTCAGGTTCTGGTAAATCCACCCTGCTGAAATTGCTGTATGGGGCAGAGCAGGCAACTTACGGCGATGTGATTGTCAACGGCATTAATCTCAATACCCTCAAAGGCAATGCGCTTGCCATGCTGCGGCGACGGATTGGTATTGTCTTTCAAGACTATAAACTTGTGCCCCGCCGCACGGTAGCCGAGAATGTCGCACTCGTTTTGATGGCACAGGGTTTTACCCATAAAGAAATTCAACGTCGCCTGCAACCCGCGCTCAAAATGGTGGGGCTCACGCACAAAGCCAATTGCTTTCCCGAGGAACTCTCTGGTGGAGAGCAGCAAAGAACGAGTATTGCCAGAGCGATCGTCAACACGCCGCCCCTATTACTAGCCGATGAACCCACAGGAAACCTTGATGCTGAGAACGCATGGCAGGTAATCAAAATCCTTAAAAAGCTTAATTCTTTTGGGGTGACGGTTTTAGTCACAACCCACGATGAGCAAATGGTACGAGCTGCCAATCATCCTGTAATCCATCTTCGCGATGGCTATGTAGTTTAGATTTGGCTTGACTCAAACAACTGACAACTGACAACTGACAACTGACAACTGACAACTGACAACTGACAACT